>PFSC01000009.1 GCA_002788865.1 Candidatus Roizmanbacteria bacterium CG_4_9_14_0_2_um_filter_39_13 | reverse complement strand
ATGAAGCCTGATTTGACATTTCCTTTACTTTGTCCGTGTCGGATGAGGAAGAGTTTCATAGAGAAATAGTATCATAAGTTCTAAAATGAAGTGTAACATGTGTGTCAAACCCAAATGAAAATGTCATACCCCTTAAATTTGTAATTTATCCTAATCCCTGCCTGCCGGCAGGCAGGTACGAACAATATATTGACAACTTGTAACGCAAAGCGCAAAACGTATAACGCGCTTGCCAAGAAATACATGGAAATTGATAGAAATTAGTAGATATTACCACTCCTAAATTCCCCTCCTTATCAAGGAGGGGAATAAAAGGGGAGGTCAATATCTGGATTTCAATAAATCTCAACAAATCTCAATTGAGCAACTTTTAACTAAAATTTATTTCTATAGTAATTTGCATAAGAACTATTATTATGACGGTTCGCTTTTTTTTCCTGATTATTTTGCTATCAATACAATCTTGGCATCATTTTTGATCGGGTGAGACTATGATTTGTATTACATAAATATTCTGATATAATTAGACTTGTATAAAATTAATATATACACTATAATTACGATTATATGAGTAATATAGATAATGAAACTTTTTTGAGGTACATGGGAAAAGTCGCGACCGAGAAGGCCGCCCAGAAGCTAAATGAGCAAAGAAGAGTAGCTTTAGGAGAATATGAAACTGCTGCTAGAGACAAAGCAAAAGAGTTATTAAGATTGGCTTCTAGCATTTTTGAGCCTGCATTGGGTCAACTATCATCTGCATATGCAGATGATAGTGGGTCCTTGGTCGATTATTATCGTCGCTTCAAAATCAATGAACTCATTATTCAAAGTCTTGCCGGGGAAGATCCCACACCCGTATTTAACGGATTTATGGTTAAAACTGGTGCTAGAAATCCAGAAGCCTATCCAGTTTACAGTGTTAATACTGGTCAACCAAGCTCAGTATTAGTTTTTCCGGTTCAAACTGTTGATTCTGCGATTGAGCTACGACAAGTCCGACATCATGAAGGATGTCCTGTATCGGGACTTTATGTCGTACAGTCAGATGGATACGGATTTCCACGACTGCCCGCTCAGGAAGAATTTATGATAGTTTCTTCATTTCCTTTTGTAGAACGTGGTACACTAGCACGACAACATTGCCCCGACCCCTATCGCCCCTCTTTTACTATACTAAGAAATGATTACCTCCTTTTGCCATCTTTGCAGAAGAAAGAACCAATAGACAATCCTTATATTAGAGCAGTCCGTTGCTTGGAGCCCGCTTGGCTTGGGTCTGCAACAGCAGAAGAGGTTACTCAAGCGCAATCCACTTTGCCAGGGGAGGTATATGACTTATGGCAACATGCAATTCGAAACACATATCTGGGTGTTGGAATACCTTCTTAGGCAACTAACTTGAATAAGTTGTCCAAATGAAAGGAATATGGTAGGCTAAATAAATGGAAGAATTACAGTTACAACAACAGTAC
>PFSC01000093.1 GCA_002788865.1 Candidatus Roizmanbacteria bacterium CG_4_9_14_0_2_um_filter_39_13 | reverse complement strand
AGCGGTGAATACCATGATTGCGGCGCGAGCAGGGAAGGATTTGGTCTCTTCCTTGGCATCGGGGTTATTGACGATCGGTCCACGATTTGGCGGTGCGATAAATCAAGCAGCTGCTCATTGGTTTGAAGGAGTTTCAGAAGAGATTGAGCCACACGAATATGTTGAACACGTTGCAAAGACAGGAAATAGAATCTCTGGTATTGGACATCGGAAGTATCGCATTGATGCTCCGGATCCGCGCGTAGGCAAAATACTTCAGTTTTCAAAAGGTTTAACGAAGCACGAACATATTGATTTTGCCTGTTCAATTGAGCAGATAACCACTGCAAAAAAAGGAAATCTGATCCTCAATGTCGATGGAGCGATTGCAGCAGTATTTTTAGATCTTCTTTCAGAGAAGGAAAAAATTTCAAGAAGTGAACTGAAGGAATTAATAAATATTGAATTTTTCAATGCGTTATTTGTGCTTGCACGATCGGTTGGTTTTACCGCTCATTATCTTGATCAGCGACGCCTCGATGAAGGGCTCTTTCGACTATCTCCAAAAGAGGTGAAGTATTCAAAATAAAATACTATTCAGTCTCATCATATTTAAATGAGAGGGCGTTGAGGATAATAGTATAATCTTGGGAGTCGACAATACCATCATAATTGAGGTCTCCTCGTGCTATCACTTCAGCTGACTGGCTTCCAAAGTTACTTCGAATATAGATGATATCAACAGCATCTATGATCCCATTTTGGAGCGGAATATCTCCCGCAAGCATGTATATTTGAGAAAAATCAAAGGTATTATTTCCTTTTTTGAATTTTATTTTTCCATCTTTACATCGATATGTTCCGCTTACCGTTTCTTTTGGATTAGTTTCACATATTTTCTTTTGCAGGTGCTTCGGTCCCTTGATGGTGATGTAATAATCAATATTGGGAATATTTTTGTACTCAGTATCTGCGACCCACGTGCCATCTGCCTGAGGAGTGAATGACACGGAGCGAGTGTCAATTTGCACCCCATTGGCTCGGTATATTCCGAGTTTTGTATCAATAGAACTTGTATTTTTTGGCTGTCCGGTAATGCCTTGAAATTTAATTCGATAGTTTGCTTTTGCATCAATTCGTTGTTCAAGTATCTGTGATACTGGCTCGGGAGATGTCTCAGGAGGAATCCCAGTAGTCGAGAGAGGTGTTGGGGTGGGGGATGGAGTTTGAGTTTCGTTTGGATCGACTGTTGGAGTTGGTGTGGTAGTCGGATATGTCCCACTCGAGACAGTGATGGCGACTTTTTGATCTGCATAGTTTGGAGTATATGCTCCATCTGGTCCGACAACTTCCCATTCATAGGTTCCGACAGGTCCTGCAATAAATTGTATTTCTCCTTTTCGTATTTCTGAAGATGTTGACGTTATTCCTCGAAAAGCTAGGCGTATGAAACAAAAAAATTGTTGCTCTGGTTTTGGCGGAAGTATGTCATCTTCTGCCGAAGGTTTGACTTTCGTGACCGCGATTTGACCAAGATCTTCATTTATGACCGTTTTGACTGTCTGGTCGAGGCCGCTACAGATATCAGGCATTTCGAATCCATCAAATTTTAAAATATCTTTTGGATAGGAAACAAGGATTGTTGCGCCTGATATTTTATTGGGTCCAAAAATTTCGATATCTAGTTGCTTTGTTGGATTTTCAGGGGAAAGATCGATATTTGTTTGAGAGAATTTAAAGTCGATCGCAATCATACTTGCCTTTGATTTTTGACTATATTGATAAAAAAATCCAAGTACAGTAACACTTACTGCAAGGGCAATGACCCCAAGGAGTGTTTTTTTGATAGTTGACTTTATGGTTTGTCTGAGGTTGTACATATTGGTTTAAAGATTAGATCTCCAGATTTCAAAATCGTCTAAATTTATTTTACCGTTGTTGTCGAAGTCTGCGATGGTTTCCTTTGTCGTAAGGCCAAACTCTTCTCCCCACTCTTCATAATCTGTAGGTTTGATTTCATCATTGCAGTCTGCATCTCCTAGTGGTTTCTTCTGACAGTTGTTTGGAGGAGGGACGCTCAGATACCGCATGCGTTCAATACTATAAACTGGGCTTTCTGACTGAATTACAAGAGAGCTTTGAGAGAAGACTGGATCGGCATTATTTGTAGGAAGAGCGTGCCACTGACCCAATCCATAGGTATTGAGATAGTCATGGGGAGCAATAGTTTGTTTAAAAATTCGAAGAACTGATCCATTTTTAAAATTATTACTCTCTCTTGAGCTATAAAGCTGGAATAATACGGTATTTGGAGTATCGCTTGGATTATAAATAGCGGTGTCATTCCAGAGATTGTTTCCATTCATGCCTGTTGGAATACCACGTGCAATGAGCGGAAAAGCAACTTCATTTACTTTGGATTCACCCATAAGAGGTGTATCACTCAGGCTCTGGAGATGTCCCGTGACCGTGTGACCCTCCACAAGTTTCCATCTACTGATGCCTACGATACCATAGATTCCACTGACATTTATTGAAACATTTGCGTTTGTCTGTCCAGACTCAGGTTCAGCTCTTGGAATGGCGAGCCAACCTGTTCCGTATGTACCATAATAGCCGTGAGGTCGGATTGCAATGATTATGGGGCGATCTGACTGAGGTGATGACGAGGTTCGATTATTTTCTCTGATATCTATACTCACAGAAACAGCCTCATTATTGGGGTTATACAAAATCAGATCTGTCCATTGAGTGAGTCCCGCAGATCCAGATGGCCAATTTCGAAGGGCCAGAGGATAGAATAGTTTATTTTCTAGGGAAAGTAACGGGGTATCTATGGTGGATATCGTCGGGTTGGTGTGGCTATCTTTACCTTGGATAAGTTTCCATCTACTCATGCCGACAAATGGTTTGTTTATTGGTCCGGTTATACTGACTGCGGCTTTGATTTCTGATGTTGGATAGTTTGCTTCAAGATTTTTCCATTCGTCCATGCCATATGTATTGAGCCAGCCATGTGCAGGAATAGTTTTAGTGAATTCCTTTAATGGCACTCCATTTTTGCCCTCTTTTTCATGAAAAACAGAAAAATTCACCCTAATCTCATCAGAATTGGGATTAAAAAGCATGATGTCTGACCACTGCGTATACCCTTCTTTTCCCGATGGCCAGTTCCTTACTACCAACGGAGAATGAAGACTGAACGAGGGATCTGCAATAAGCGGAGTATCAAATACCTGCTCAGGTATGCCATCAAATGTGTTTCCTTTTCTCATCTGCCAGCGATTGATCCCAGAAATAGCGATATTTGAGGAGATTGAAAGGGCTGCAATAGTTTGTATTCCTTCTTGGGAATATGTATCTGGCATATTTCTCCAGTTTTCATCGCTGTAGGAACTATATGTTCCGTGTGGCGGGATAGAGATTGTGTAATTCTTCAGTTCCGAGCCGGCTTGGATGGTGCCATATGTTGTAGCAGCCCAAATATTTATTCTCACAGTCGCGGTTTCTGCGCTTGGGTTTGAAAGAATGATATGTGACCACTGGGTGTTTCCCGCATTTCCGGATGGCCAGTTGCGTACGACAAGAGGATAGTAGAGGGTTTTGGACGGGGAAGACGATGTGATGTCTTGGGATTTTTCGGAAAACTGTTCGAGTGGTGGAGTGGGTGAGTTTGTAACGTTTGAATCAATAGTGGGTGTGGGGGTGACAATTGGTTGATCGGAGACAGTTACCGCGATCTCATTTTTTCCATCTTCAAAAGTCGGGATAAATTTTCCTCCATCTGGACCTGCGATGTCCCATTTCCAATTATTACCCAACTCAGTTTCAGCCGGGGAAAAAGTTATTTTGCCTGTTCCATTTTGTGCCCCTTTGAAATAAATACGACCAAAACATATTAAACCGCTAGGCAGATTTGCATCTGAAGTAGAAGACAATCTGGTCACGACGACGGTATTGAAATTCTCATTGTTACCTCCTTCAACTACACGAGAGTCAGTCAAACTAGGCAAATCATGACAACCTTCATCGGCGTGATCTTTGTCAAAAGTGAGAATATTTTTCGGATATCTGATCAAAATTGTGGCAACGGAAATTTTGTATTGGGAGCTTCTCATGTGAACTTCGATATACGTAGAGTCGTCCACAGATGTTTGGATAGAAGGAGTAAGAAACTCAAAGTTTATAAGTTTATCTATTATGGCCGCTTTGGTTCGTTGAGAATACTTATAAAAATAATAGGCCATAGCAAAAGTCACAACCAAGACAATGAGACCTATTAATAATACTCTAAATTTTTGAAATATATTTTTTCTGTTTGGCATGTTTTTATAGATTATTTTAATTATAGCGTTTTTTTAATCAATTATTGGGAAATCTGCTTTGTCTCCAAATTTCGTAATCGGGATTGTCAACAATTCCGTTTTGGTTAAAGTCAGAAATTTTCGTCGCACCTTCATTGCCTCGAGTTGTAAATTCTGATCTCCAAATATCGAAATCAGAATTTGTTATCAAGCCGTCACAATTCGCATCTCCTAAAGCAAAATTTGGACACGCGTCAATAGTGGGATTCGGGTCTGGAGCGTTTGTTTGCCCGATTTTGCCTATTCGTTGGCCTCCCAAGCCGTACATAAATTTAGTCAGATTAATAGACTTTTTGTTCCCATCGAACTCTTCTATCTTGACTGGTAAATCTAAAACTCCATACGTATAAACTTTGTAAGTCAGATCATTGTTTTTTTCTTTTATCAGATTGCCATTTTTATCGTACAAATAAGCCGTTGCTTTGTCATTTTTTGTAGATAAAAGTAACGCATGATAAGGACAGCTATTTTCGCTTTCTTTATAACCAGTAAGACGAGTGTAAAGAGCATCAGAACAAGGATTGCTGATTCCCGAGTCGATTAAGTCAGATGCAAACTTACTCTCAACTAAATCTGAGCCCTCTTTTTTATAGGTAAGCGCGCCTACGTCACTTATCTTAAACTCTTCCGAAGTTGCCCCTGCCACAGATTTTAATCTTGAAAACGAATCATATGTGTATGATTTAGTAATGGTAGATTTTGTTGAAGGATCATCTGTTTGAACAGTTTGCCTAATATTTGAAGCGTCATTATATGCATATATTAGATTATCAAGTAAATCAGAAGTTTTAGATAATATAGTTTTCTTTTCTGTTAATCTAGAAAGATTGTCATATGCATTTGTTGTTGTTAAAGGATTATCACCAAGACCCAATGTGTATGATAATATCTGTCCTTTATAATCGCTAATTATATTGTTAAGTATTGGCTTTTTGATTGTATTATCTGTTAAAGCTTTTAATTCTAAATCTTTATGATATGAGTATGAGATATCATCTAAGATCTCGTTTGTATCTTTTAATCTTGATGTTGTATTGATAAGTAATCCAGTTTGAGAATAGGCATTGTTGTCAACTTTGGTAATATAAGTTAACTGACCTTTTTCATATGCGCTAACATCAAGTGTTGTAGTAGTAGATTCTAATGGGGCGCCGGCATAATTTGATGTTGTAGTCACTTCTTGTACCAACTTTGTTCCATGAACCGGAAGCATTCCATTTAATGTTGTTTTATACAGGGCGCCAATCTTATCGGTATCATACTCATTTGTTGTTATTCGCACAGCGTTATTTCCTGAAAATACAGAATTCACAAGAACTCTGCCAAAACCATCATATTGGGTTTCTGCTCTTGTTCCTTTCGCATCAACTGTCTTTTGAGCGCGACCGTAATCGTCATAATACATTTTAGATATACCCCTGTCAACATCGGTGATCTGGAGTGGCATAGAAACCGTGTTGTAAAGAACCGTTTTGAGCGCAATGCCGTTTGAATCTTTTATTTCCAATGGATTTCCCAAAATATCGTATGTAGTATTCGTTTCTATCGGTTTTCCGTTGTTTTGAGTGCAGTTTGAATCACTAGTCTCACAGAGATAATTCACCGTTTTGACCTCTCGACCCAGTCCGTCCATTACTCTTTTTACCTGATTATTGACGACGTCAAAAGCATTTACTTCATACCCGTTATAACTTGTGCGTGTAACTTTGGGAGAAACGCTTGCACCCTCACCCCCAGCCGTAATTTTTACTTCAACTGGTCTGCTAAAGTAGTCGTAGGTTGTTTGCTCAATATTTGCCAAACCCCTTCGTTCACCCAATACTGATATTTCGACCAGTTTTGGAGATCCTTCTGATTTTAGATCGCGTACAGGAATATTGGTCACCTTGCTTGTCACTTGACCTATACCATTAAATGTTTGATAATAAACTAAGGCGTACTCTCCATCTTTATCTATATTATTGTAATTAACTGTTTGGTAAGGATTGCCAAAGCCGTCCATAAACGAATCAGATACCATTATTACCTCTGAATTATCAGGTAGCAAGGTTTTAACTTGTGTTCTTGTCCTCATGGGGGTTGTACTATCATAGTAAAATGCCTGTTGAGAAGGAAAATTCAACGATTCGTTTGGTTTATCAAGTTTCGGCGAATACACCTCTGTTACTCTTGCATATTCATCAAACTTATAGCTTGTTCTTGCCCCATTTGCATCTTCTGAATATTTGGGGAGCTGTTTTAAGGTGTTTTCTCGGTTTTCAAAAAATAATTTTTGGGCTATCTTTTTGCCTTTGTCTTGACCGACATCACATAGCCTTTCTTGAGACTGACTATCAAGATCGCCCACCGCATCTGCAGAAACAGTAACCACACAAAGAGGAGTGGAATGTAAGTATTCATCATAAAATATATACGACTTTTGACCATCTGGCGCAGCGGTCTTAGTCACAAGTCCGTATTTGATCCTGACTTGTCCAACTGCTTTTTAATAAAAATGTAAAGATTGCTAAATCAAGCTAAACTATACTTCCTAATGTGTAAATGTGGTACTTAGGCAACTAACTTGAATAAGTTGTCCAAATGAAAGGAATATGGTAGGCTAAATAAATGGAAGAATTACAGTTACAACA
>PFSC01000184.1 GCA_002788865.1 Candidatus Roizmanbacteria bacterium CG_4_9_14_0_2_um_filter_39_13 | reverse complement strand
ATATTTAAGGAGTAATTTACCAAATATGAAGGTACAAATCAATATTATAGGATAATATCTCTATCATTTGGTGCCGAGCAGAATAATAGATTGTCAAATCTAACTCATTTTCCCAACTTCTTCGAGCATTGCGATGATTTTGCTTGGTTCAGCTTCGTCTATTCTGATATCTTTCTTTTTTACCAACATAAGTCCATGAATGATTCTGCGTGTCATAGTTGCTTCTGATTTAATCAGATATCTAATCCTTAATGGTTTTTGGGTAAAAAACTTTGTTTTAATGATAAATGTTGCAAAAAGTGGACCAGATTCTACGGATACCGCAAGAATATCGCTGATATTTATTGTCTCTTCACGCTTCGACCAAAAGAATTCTGAATGAATGATACTAACCTTTTGTAGATCGATACGCAATGTATCAGGAAATAAAACAAAAGGAAAAACAGTAGAGATATCGAGAAGGACCGGATTATATTCTTTTACAAATTGTGAAAGACTCTTTCTTTCACTTATAGAAGGTTGCTGCATTTTTGATTTATCTTTTAATATTTGTGTATTATTTACTATCGAAGGCATACCTTATTGTATCAATATATACAATTAATCTGATTCTAAGTTTGAGTGTGGGAGGATTCCTCTGTTGGGATACTACTTGATTGAGAGGGGTAACGAGGGAGTAGTGGGGTTTGACTCATCTAAACTACTTTCCTTAATTAATCAGGTTCAATCTTACTCCAGCGTACTTTTCATCATCCAAAGATGTTTTTCGTGCACCTGGGTTCTCGTGACTACAAGATCTGTAGTTGCATCGTCGGTCACTGCCTGCGCTGTTTGCACAAGTTTTTTGGCAGTTTTGACCAACTTTTTGTGATCTTCAATCAAAGAAACTAACATTTCCTTGCTTCCTTTGGAGACGTTTTCTGAATCAATGGTAGACAGTTTTTGAAACTCCTGAAATGTACCGGGAGTACACGCCCCAATTGATTGAATTCTCTCTGCTATTTCATCAACAGCAGTAAAGAGATCAGCATATTGATTTTCAAACATGATATGAAGAGATTGAAAATTAATTCCCTTCACATTCCAGTGATAATTTTGCGTTTTGAGCATGAGCACGTATGACTCGGCAAGCAACTGTTTTAAATTTTCTTCAAGTTTATTTTGTGACATATTTCATTTATTTGAAATGGATAACATCTTCATTATACCTCATGTTGATATGTTCAAATTTAAAAACAAACCCCAAATTGATTTAACTCATTTTCCCAACTTCTTCGAGCATTGCGATGATTTTACTTGGTTCAGGTTCGACGAGCTCTTGCTCGTAGTGGAAAACCGTTTGAAAACGATTATTCTTGATTTTGGCGTTGAGTTCTCCAATAATCTTCTTGCTCTTGCATGCATTGTGCACGGCTC
>PFSC01000066.1 GCA_002788865.1 Candidatus Roizmanbacteria bacterium CG_4_9_14_0_2_um_filter_39_13 | reverse complement strand
CTGTATCATAATATATCAATTATTATTTTGTGTCATCCCCGACCTGATCCCCGTTTTCACGGGGACGGATCCAGATTGTTGGAATAGTCTGGAGAATGGATTCCCACCGGAGCCTGCCCTCGACTCCGATCGGGGGCGGGAATGACAACGTGTGTCAATGAGCGTGAACTCTTACATACATGCGTATTCAGTTTTTAATACGCAAAAACAAGATTATGCAATAATTATTACATTAGTCCAACCGGCTTCATGATATATGAAACTACAAATGATAGATTGGGTTTGTTTTTAAACGTAATAGATGTTTATTAAACATGATCAGTCACCTATTAAAATGCAGTTTTCGAAAGGAATAATTAGGTGAGTTCTAAAAAAAATAATCCTCCGCGTGAAATCCAGTCTAAAATCTTTTTTTCTTAAAGTACGGGTGGGCGCGTCGAATAAACCTTAGTTTACCCGAACAACACTTTTTCCTTGATCCTCTCAAGGCCCTAGAAATTTGGTTGTTCAAAAAAGATATTATTTAGATATTTCACTTAGAGGATTACGACCACTATACTATACTATCAATTCATTTGTCAAGCCCTTTTGTTTCTTTCGAGCGTATAGAAAAAAAGAGTGAGCTGTCTTGATGCAACTCTTCAAATAGTCTTTTGTATTCGTGTTATACTCAGAAATATGAAAAAAGGGCCAATAATTTTCATACTCATTCTTCTGTTGACGCTTGTATTTATACTTGGTGTTCAGTACGGGAAAAAGGTAAACGTGGCGGATGAAGCACTTTCTCTGCTGATGAGTATCACCCCCAACCCCCCCGCACAGGATCCGATAGAGAAACATTATGCCTTTGAGATGTATACAAATGACACCTGCGGTGTTTCATTCGTATATCCAAACTCTCTTCATCTTAAAATAGCAAGCTCTGGAGCCTCTCTCCTCTCTGCAAATGATACAAGTGAGATCACTGTCAGCTGTTCAAAAGAGCTTGATCAATCAACCAAAATGAAAGAAAAATCTGCTACACAATCGATTGAACTTCGTGAATTTTCCGTCCAAGGTGAAAAAATACAAAATGATAAAGGAGAATATATACAGTTCTCACATAAACACCCAAACAGAAATCTCTATATCACCGTTACCGCTTCCAAGAGCATACTTCCACTTATTGAAAAAACATTTGAATTTATGAAATAATCATGAATATTGCATATTTCGGAAGCCCGATATTGTCAGCCGAACTCCTTGATTCACTCTTCAACGTGAACACTCTCGATATCAAGCTCATAGTCACTCAGCCGGATAAGCCAGCGGGAAAATCACTATCCATGAAGCCTACTGCCGTCAAAACATGCGCTCAAACGCATACTACTTCCATATTTGACAAATCTCTAGATGAGATCTCTGAAAAAGCTCTTATTGACCTGTTCCGCATGCACAATATTGACCTCGGAATCGTGTTTGCCTATGGTGTAATTATTCCTCAAAATGTACTTAAGTCAACACAATATGGTTTTTGGAATATTCACCCCTCCCTATTGCCCTTATATCGAGGCGCATCACCAACTATATTTCCAATTCTCCTCGGCGATACAAAAACAGGAATTACTTTGATACAGATGAATGAAGAAATGGATCAAGGAGATATCATTGGTCAAAAAGAGATACAAATACAAGATTCAGCCTCTCGCATAGATATTGAGATGCAAATAGCACCAATTGCAACGAAAATGGTCGCTCAAGCGGTAGATACTCTTCAGAAAAACGGCACGATTGAAATTCGGCCACAAATTCACAAAGGTGCCACCTATACTCGTCGAATTACGAAACAGGACGGTTATGCACCGTTTGAGCTAATCAAGGACTCATTAACAGGTGGATGCAGAGCTCATGTGACAGAACAACTTGAAATTGTTTCGTGGTATTACGGGCATAATAAACTCCTGACAACGCCTGTTCAAAATCCCGCCAAATTGATATGGAATATGTACAGGACTCTTGTTGGATGGCCAGGCATCTGGACTACCATTAATACAAATCGAGGAAAGAAGCGCTTAAAGATAGTAAAAATGAATTTTGATGGACGTGCTCTGAGTCTTGAAACGGTACAACTTGAAGGAAAAAATGAAGTTTCATTTCAAAAGTTTAATAAAGCTTATAACATAATTTGATTATATCTTATATGGCTCTATTGAGCCATATATAGAGATAAAGTCTTATAATATTTAATCATTTATATAGCTAATAATATATTGTTTCATTCAAAATATTTTAAGGCTCCACAGAGCTTATCAAAACAATATAGGCTTTCATATCAGCACTTATAATCATGCTCGAGTAAATAACGAATATATTTTTCAATGAAAATAATATTTGATTAACTTTGATTAACAAAGTGTTTTTGAAAATTAATTTAATCACTCCCATAATTAGATTATTCTGATAATATATACGTCATTCACAATCTAATTATTTTCGTAAGGAAATTCACTTTGGCTTCTATCACAATCCAAACTGCGTCAAGCAAAATTTATCACTACGCAAGCCCATCTGCCAAATAGTTTATCCACAATATCCTCTAGTGAAAAACTGCCATTTCGAGCCTTCCTTATCCAAATTATGGGCATTATTCAGGATCATACTGGCAAGCTGAAGAATATCGTCGGATTAGCAATTAGAACTTCTCAATCCGACGTAATACCTTGATTTTTCGAGCTCAAACTCATTTTTGATCTCGAAATCTTCTCTATCTGTCAGAATTATGAGACTGAAGTATATATCCATACTATACCCATGTATCCTACGAAAATATACCAATATTTCCCGCATCCTCCAACACGTCACAATCCACAAGTTATCCACAATATATTCACCCTTTTCTGCATTCTACCATTCATGAATTCTGTTGAATTATTGCCTCGGAATTTTGCCTATATCTGGCTCCCAAAAAAGCACAAGGTACAATGCGCAGAATCTTTGATATAAGAAGACGGGTCATATTGGATGAATATACCCTAACTTAAGATAAATACATCCCAAGGCTCTACTTACAATTTCGAATAAACAATACTCTCGCTACTAATTTTCTAGTTATAGCTTCGCCATGTGCTGTCAGTAATATTGACAGATTTAACAGTCTTTTATGAATCTGTTATTTCAATCATAATAGATTCAGATAATCTGCCACCAACACCTACCATCAGAACAAGCCACAGCTGTTACCTGGGAAAATTGAAGTGATACTTTTTCATTCGAGATTGTACTGTGGTAACTCATATCATTCTGATCCCGACTTGTCGGGAGAAGAATCCATGTTCTTGTAAGGATATTTCTCCGCCAACCTGCGGATCAGGAATGACAATCGCGACGAGAGAATGCCTGCCTGACGGCGAGGCCAGGTCGGGGCATTAGATCATGGGTTGAATTCAGATTGTTTTTTATCCTCTTTCATAAAATATAAGATAAATATTTCTGTTTAATTTTGAACCATAAATTTCAATTTAGACTTCTATAAAAGTAAATATTCTGATCAATAAATGTATTCAAATATATTTCTATAAGTTATAATATTACTCTAATGCGCTGGCAAACACATGTTACTTAATGATATATATTGATATATTTAGATATAAAAATAATCTTTATTCAGATTGATCATGATATTTTTTGCGTCAATTGGTACTCCAACATATGCATATCCTTTCCAAGGATATGCTAGAATATGTCATATGAAACTCAAAATAAAGCGAGTTGATAAAACACTCCCTGTTCCTGAATATCAAACCAAGGGTTCTGTTGCATTCGACCTATATGCCAGAAAAACGACAACTGTCAAACCTTTTTCCCCAACTATTATTCCTGCAAATATAATCCTTCGAGTGCCTGCAGGATACTTTTTAATGCTTGTAAGTCGCAGTTCTACCCCTATCAGAAAACATCTTATGGTATCAAATGGAATCGGAGTGATCGATCAGGACTACCATGGAGACAAAGATGAGATTGGTATACAAGTACTGAATTTTTCAAAAGAAGACGTTACCATTGAGAAAGGTGAGCGCATCGCCCAAGCACTTCTCGTCAAGATTGCCAAAGTCGAAGAATTTGAAGAGGTCGATAGTATCACTGATGTATCTCGAGGCGGATTTGGTAGTACGGGATAGTATAGCAATTTCTAATTTCTAATTTTTATGAAAGTCCACCCTGAATATCAATACCTCAACCTACTGACCGACATTCTAGAAAACGGGACATACAAAGACGATCGAACCGGAACTGGAACATACAGCCTGTTTGGACGACAGATTCGATTTGACCTAAGCAAAGGCTTCCCACTACTTACAACAAAAAAAGTCTTTCTTCGCGGAATCATTCATGAGTTACTCTGGTTTCTGAAGGGAAATGGGAACATAAAATATCTTGTTGATAATAACGTCCATATCTGGGATGCATGGCCATATCAGTATTATGTATCAAGTAATACCCTAATCAAAGATGGAGCGAAGAAATCTACCCTTTCTCAAAAAGATTTTATCCAAAAGATACATGATGATGATGACTTTGCTCAAAAATGGGGCAATCTTGGTCCAGTGTATGGCGTACAATGGAGACACTGGCAGAGCCCCAAAGGTGAAAGTATAGACCAAATTTCTCGCGTAATAGATCAGATCAAAAACGATCCTAATTCACGAAGGATGATTGTCTCTGCATGGAATGTAAGCGATATTCAGGAAATGGCAAAAGCAGGGCTTCCGCCTTGTCACACCATGTTTCAATTCTATGTTATTGACAAAAAGCTCTCTTGCCAGCTCTATCAGCGCAGTGCAGACGTCTTTTTAGGTGTTCCATTCAATATAGCTTCATACGCCCTTTTCACAATGATGATTGCACATGTCACTGGACTTGAGCTTGGTGACTTTGTTCATACTTTTGGGGACGTGCATATATACAAAAACCATATGGAACAGGTACATGTACAGCTTGTCAGAAAGCCCCGAAAATTTCCAACGATGACGATTAACCCTGCAGTAAAGGATATAGACTCATTTTCGATTGAAGATTTTGAACTAAAAGGATATGACCCTTACCCACCCATAAAAGCTCCGGTCGCAGTTTAATTGGCACTGAAAATATATAGTTCATACTCTATATGATTATCTATATCTCACATAGTAGTAGTTATTTCATTACCTCATCATTTATCATTGCGAGGAGCGTAGCGACGAAGCAATCCCGCTATCTGTTGAGATTGCTTCGCTATAGTATGTTTGGCTCGCAATGACAATCCATATCCATAGGTATTGAAATGACTTCTAGTAGTTTCGACTACAGAACAAAACTGTATATGCCATTAATCCCCCTTCTCCCCTATGCTACAATGATCTCATGAAAGTAATTTCTGTATTTGACCCGACAGCAGTAGACGAAAAAAGCCGCGTTCGAGGAATTGGGAGATATCTTAAAACTCTTCAAGAGGCGTTTCGACATCTTGATACTGATCCAGTTGAAGAATCACCTACTGGAGTATCTCAGTACAATACACAGTCCCAAAATCCAGGAGATAACTTCTTTTTTCAGTTTACCGCAAATATAAATGAAATCAAAAAACAAAGCGTCTTCATCAATCCTTTTTTCAATCCGATACAAAAACCTCTCAAAATCAGAAGACTGACACAAAAACAGATCGCCGTCATCCATGATCTTGTTCCGTTCAAGTACCCACACATGTTTCCAATTGGCCTCAAAGGAATGATATATACATTCCTGAATAAATGGGCACTCCGAAACTACGATCTCATAGTGACAGATTCAATCGCAAGCAAGAGGGATATTCTCCATTCTTATAAACTTCCCGAAAAGAACGTCCAAGTCATCTACCCTACCGTCTCAAGGATGTTCACCCCTCATCTAGATCGTGAAAAAGAATCTGTAGCACATCACCATCCATTTCATTCTGAAAATGATCATTCTGTGGCTGAATTTTCAAAAATTCCTCTCCAAACATTGACACAAAATCCATTGATCCAAAACCTCAAAGATTTTGCAATATACGTGGGAGATGCCACGTGGAACAAAAATCTCCCGAACATAGCACAAGCCATCAAGATGGCAAATATTCCCTGTGTATTTGTTGGGAAAGTTTTTGGCGAAAGTAATACAAACAAGGCGCACGTAAAACCTCATCCATGGAACAAGTCGCTTCAACAGTTTCTCAAACTCGCGGAAGGAGACGATCGCTTCATTTTCCCAGGATACGTCTCTGACACTGAGCTCATGTATCTTTACAAAAGGGCAAAAGTAAATATTCTCGTTTCACACGATGAGGGATTTGGACTTTCATATATCGAGGCGGGCTTTATGAGCACACCAAGCATTCTTTCGGATACACCGATTTTTCACGAAATCGCGGCAGATGCCGCTGACTTTGCTCCACCAAACAACCCAAAAGAAATCGCACAAAAAATATCGAGCGTTTTTTATGACTATCTTCATCAGGAGAAAATGAGTATCAAAGCCTTTGATCGAGCTCAGGAATTTCATCCACAACGGTTTCAAAAAGAGTGGGTAGAACTCCTTAAGATTGCGTAACTCATCTTAATTTCGTATACCTATGGAACTCAACATTTATTACTATATTGCAATCTCAGCATTCTACATCGTGCTCATGCAAAATATGCTTTCAACCTCCCTTGGATTTCAATCTGTAGAGATAGTAGCTCTGTTTGTGATTGGAGGGTTTATCGGGTATGCGATGGATTCATACATGATAGGATTTCTCTTTGCATCGATCATGCATTTTTTGTTTTGGAGTCACGGAGGTGATTAGGAATGTCTAAAGTGAAAATAGTTGTTCTCCATTTTCTGTTGTGATTTTTATCACTTCATCAACAGACATCTCTTTCAGTCTCGCTACTTCTTCGATAATATACTTAATATGGGCAGGTTCGTTGGGGTATTTTCGTTGCGATTTTAATGGCTCAGGAAGAATGAAGGGGCTATCGGTTTCGACAACCAGCATCTCAAGAGGAACAACTTTGATAAAGTCCTGTTTTTGCTTGTCATAGGTCACATCGCCATCAACTCCGATAAACATATCGTGCTTTTTTGCAAAATCTAACAATTCAACATCTGCTTCACAACAATGAAAGACAGAATGTTGAACCAGACGAACATCCCAGTTTTTTTCTAAAATTGGAAGCACATCTGATTTTGCTTCTCGATTGTGCAAAATCAAAGATTTTTTGTGTCGTATCGCCAGTTGAATTTGAAAGCTCAATAAATCTCTCTGTATCTTTATAAATCTCTCATCCACTGAATAATCTTTGTATTTCGTTTCCTCATATACATGTCTATCCATCCCTACTTCCCCAACTGCGACTACTTTTGGGTGAATTAATAATGTTTCAATTATCTTTATGTCATCCTGAATTAGTTTTAGGATCTGTTCTGAACATCCCGCCCCCATTCGTCGAGCCTGACTCGACTTCGGGTACTCCCTTTTTAAGGGAGATCTAGAAATAGCTCCCCCTTCAGGAAGGGGGTCTCCGACGTTATGTCGGAGGGGGGATATTATTAACGAGCTTTCTAAATACTTTGCTGCATGATGCGGGTGAATCCCAACTGCAGCATACAAACCTTCATGTTGGTCTGCAACTTCAATGGCTTTTTTTGAAGAAGTAACGTCGGTGCCTGGAATGACAATTTTGGTAACTCCTGCCTTAGAAGCACGCGAAATCACCTCGTCGAGGTTTTTTTTGAATCGTTTGAAATTAAGATGGCAGTGGGTGTCGAACATAAAGATAGTAGTTAGTATAAAGTAATTAGTATTTCGGGTCAATTATAAACGTTGAGGCTATTAAGTAGGTATGTCTCCTAACTCACTGAGCAACTGAGTTGCTGAGCGGCTGAAATGCTGTATACTATTCTTATGACCATCTTTATAGGTGCAGATCACAGAGGATTTGAGCTGAAAAACAAGCTGGTTGAGTATCTTCAGGACCAGAATATTCGTGTGGAAGATCTGGGAAACTACGAACACGACCCCGAAGATGATTATCCTGATTATGCGCAAAAGGTGGCTCAAGCCGTACTTCAAAACCCTGAACAATTTCTTGGAATCGTGATCTGTGGATCAGGAATAGGCGTTTGTATGGCTACAAATAGAAATAGGGGGATTTATTGTGGTATGGGACTTGACGAGGAACAAGTACGTCATGGACGAGAAAACGACCATATAAACATACTCTCACTTGCCGCAGACAATGTATCCGAAGAAAAAGCTCAAGAAATGGTAGACGCCTTCATTTCTACACAACCAGTCAAGAAAGATAAATATACCAGGAGGCTCAAAAAAATCGATTCAGTCGAACAGTCCTCAGATCCTCACTCAGACCCACCTACTACGACACAAAGTCTGTAAATCTCATATCTTTATCTGATACTTCCCACTCGCATTTTTTTCGACGACTCCTGAAAGTTCCATCGAGGAAAGTAATGTCAATATTTGGTAGACGGGAGCGCTCAATGAGCGTGAAAGATCATCAGGTGTAAACGCTTCTTGTGACAAAAGTTGGAACAATCTTTTCTGTTCTTCGGGAATATTCTTAAGAGTATTTTTAACTGATATTTGCTTTTTCAAATCATACTCCTCCAAGATATCACCAACTTCAGTGACAAGTTTTGCTCCTTCTTTGAGAAGGAGATTTGGAGCTTGAGATTGATCTGAAGTGATTGGAGCGGGTGGTGCAAATACGTCTTTCCCTTGGGTTAGGGCGTAGCGTGCAGTAATAAGCGAACCAGAATCTTTGAGTCCTTCGGCAACCAATATGCCTCGTGACAACCCAGAAATCAATCTATTCCGAGATACAAAATGACCTTTGAGTGTCGTCATTTCGGGAGGAAACTCTGAGATGACCAGATTTCCCGTATCAATGATTTTGTGATACAGATCTCGGTTTACCCACGGATATATCACGTTTGCCCCACATCCCAAAAATGCAATCGTCCGCCTTTTGGCGCTGATTGCTGCCCAATGCGCGGCAGCATCGATACCCATTGCCATCCCTGACACAATGATTGCTCCAGCCTCTGCAAGTTCACGAGAGAATTTAGTCGCGATCTGTTTCCCATAATCTGTTGGGGTTCTGGTCCCTACCACTGCAAAATAGAGCTCGTTTTCCTCCTCATCATTCCAATGAAAACTCGCAAGCTCTCCTTTGACGTAAAGGCAAATCGGTGGATCGGATAGATTGAGAAACGAAGCAGGATACCGCGTATCCTCTCTCGTCAAAACTGCGATATGCTTGTCAGTAATTTTTTTGTACTCTACCTCAAACTCAAATGACGATCTAAATGTAATAAATTTTTGCCCAAGAGACTGTCCCAAAGCCGATTGTAACTTTGAGCTTGGAGCTTCGTACGCCTGTTTCACTGAGCCAAAATATTTGAGAAGATTGTCAAATCGTATAGGGCCAATGCCGGGGAAAAATGAGAAGCCGAGGTAGTATGGAAGATCGCTCATTGCCATTAATCTATTGTAATCTAATCTATGATGAAATTCATTTCTTTGCATGTTATAATAGTGTTATAACATTACTCATTATTTTATATAAATGATTCAAAATATTATCCAGATCGGCAATTCTCATGGAGTGATCATACCAAAACAAATTTTAAAACAGCTGGATCTTTTTGAGGGTAAAAAAATAGCACTCGATTTTGATATCGAGTCCCAACACATCACTCTTCGACCTCCCCATTCGCAAGCAAAATCAGCCATCACACCTGAATTTAAAAGTTGGCTTGATGATTTTAAGAAAAAAAACTATGCCATGCTCAAGGAGCTAGCCAAAACACAATGACAAAATATTTGCCTATTGAACAAGTTGTCTACATCCACGACGAAATGATCCTAACATTTGGAGGCCGGTCTGACGTGCATGATTTTACCATGCTTCATTCTGCAGTCGAACGATCAAAAGCAACCTTTGATCAAAAGGATTTGTATCCAAGTCTGTTTGAAAAAGCCGCAGCTTTGATTCAATCTTTAATACTCAATCACCCGTTTGATGATGGAAATAAGAGAACTGCGTTCACGTCTTGTGCGGCCTTTTTGTTCCAAAATGGGTACTTTTTAAAATTTACAAAAAAAGAAGCTATCGAATTTACATTGAAGATAGACAATCATTCATATTCTTTTGAGAACATCGCCACATGGCTTGAAAGACATTGCGCTACTTCTCCACCCGATTCATCCCAATGGCACTGGCGATGATGATTATGCCTCCAACCAATTCTTTGAGATTTGGAGATTCACGGTAAAAAATAATTGCCAATACTAGTGCAAAAACAGATTCAAGTGTGAGAATATTGCTAGCTAAAACAGCGTGTACATGCCGAAAGCCGTAATTGATCAGGTAAATGTTTAAAACAACCACCAGCTAAAGCATGGTGGAATTAAGAATAAACGGTTGAAAACCGCATTAGTGACTAAAGTCCGTGCTAATTTGAAAATCATCTT
>PFSC01000114.1 GCA_002788865.1 Candidatus Roizmanbacteria bacterium CG_4_9_14_0_2_um_filter_39_13 | reverse complement strand
GGCACACATTTTGCCTCAAGATCGCTTCGAAGTGATTCGACAACATGAGGGCTACCGCAGAGATAATAATCAAAATCCGTCGTCGGACGCAGGTCATCAGTCGTCAGATTTTCGAGCCCTTTTGTCACTCGTCCTTTCAAACATCTGGCGTCATCTATATTTTTTTCTTCACGTGACAGGCAGATAGAATATTGAAAATTTGGATTTTCATCGGCAAGTTTATCTAACTCTTGCTTTAAATAGATATCTTTTCCATATTTCAGCCCCCAAAATAAATAAATATTTGGGTTTTGATTTTTGGAATTTGAAATTTCTTGAATCATGCTATACATCGGTGCAATCCCAGTTCCCGTTGCAAGCATAACAATATCTCTGTCAGACGTTTTAAGAGTAAAAATACCTGCGGGTCCCTGCATAGTTATTGAGTCGCCTTCGTTCATGTTTTCAATATATGAACTGCCAATTCCCCCCGGCACAATCTCGATAATAAAATCGAGTGAGTTTTTTTGTGAGGGAGCCGATGCAATAGAATATAGTCTTCGGATTGGATGCTCATTTTCCAAACTCGGCAGATGAAAAATCATATACTGACCAGATTGGTATGACCAGTTGACATCAGTTGGATAGCTGAATTGCAAGTGAAATACCCGGGGGGCAATTTCCTTTTTTGTTTTCAAAATCGCGGTGTATGTTATGAGCATGGGAGATGTGGCGTCAATAGTAATGAGATATTATACGATGAAAATTAGAGTCGAGCCCGTTGATTTATTTCCGCCTGCACATTTTTACTATAGTACCAGAATCCCGCCACAGGCGGGACACGGTACACCATTACAGCTTGATCTCAAGAGATAATGGGGTGGATAAATAACGAAGAGTAAACATGCGAGCGAAAAGAAGACGATTTTTATTCCCTCATTGCATTTCATGCACAACACATTATGACTTTGGGAGAACTTGTATTTTTATACACACTTCCTGCATACAATCCTTTGACAAACCCTCCGATTCAGAGGGTACAGGAGGATGCAGCTCTGATGTACCACCGCCCCAATCCCGGACCGTCCCCACAGTGTAGATCACCTATATGTATATGATGTATGTAAAAATATATGAACCTACTCCATCCCTTTAGATTTTTACCTATAATAAAGATATGTTGGGTAAAAAAATCACAGAGCCAGAGCCTGTAGAGTTTGAAATCACTACCTTCGGCCTCTACGCCGTATCAATCACCGCCCGTTGTCAATCAGGAAAACTTCTTGGTATACGTGGGGGAGAGAATCTTCGTGTTGAGATAGACGGTATCACATTAAGAGTGTGTTTGGAAATCCTATAATTGATAGAGTTTAAATTGTTTTCTTTTGTAACCAAGAGAGCAGTAGGAAGCTCTACCACAGATTCTCCGCAACATAATCCGTATCATTGCCCAGTAAATAACTGTTTCACTTGTTTTTGGATAATAT
>PFSC01000115.1 GCA_002788865.1 Candidatus Roizmanbacteria bacterium CG_4_9_14_0_2_um_filter_39_13 | reverse complement strand
AAGAATCATTAAAGCTATATATACAATTGGAGCAAAATTTCCAGAGTTTTCAATTATTCTTTCTACGTCGGTGAATAAAATATTTATCTGCGGCAATAAAAATATAACTACAAGTAGCAAAACTACTAAGATTATCAGCTTGCTATTCTTTTTTGCTTTATTCATAGTAGTGAATACAATAATTATTGAAGGGCCGTGTGTGCAATCACTACATTGGCTGTAGTGATTGCATTGTTGAATATGATAATTACATTTGACCCGTCATGCTATGTTTCGGATCATTCATCATCTCGCTAGTATGCTTTTCAATCTCGGTTGTTGAGCTTGCTTTGAATCCACACTTAGAACACGAGATTGCATGTTCTTCCTGTTGTTCTTCTTTCTTGTTGTGCATCTGCTTTGCGTGAGCATCCATTTCTTCTTGAAAATTAAATTGGGCGCCGCACATTGGGCATTTTAATTGGTTACTATCCATTTTATTCACCTCCTCTCATAGATTAAATAATTTTTTAATTTGCTGTTAAATTTATAAACCTAACTCTTTATTTATAGCTTCCTTATTGAATCCGACGATAACGGCTTCTTTTCCATCATCTTTTGTAATATGCGTGCACGGTACGCTCATGGACTGGCACACATGCAGTGCTTCGGCCGCCTTGTCAGGATTATAGTCAAGAACAATATCTTCAAAAGCAACATTTTTCTCTTTTAAGTAAGACTTGAGCATATGACAATAAGGACATGTCGTTGTTGAATATACTTTCACGTTAGTCATTTTCTACCACCTCTCTTCGGAATTCCTCAAGCGCTTCAAACTGAATCTTATTGATATGAATTTCAGGTCGTTTGTTTTTAATCAGATTGACTGCCTCATCGACATTTTTATGTTCAAACCTGATAAAATAGGCAGCAACGACCGTTGGGCTTCTCCCATGGCCATTTTTACAGTGTACGTACGCTTTTTTATTTGACTTAATAGTTCTCTGTAGCGCATCTGTGGCAATCAGTAATTGCTCTTGAGTTGGAGCGGTTTCATCGGGGGTGGGGAGACGTAGATATACGTCAAGTTCTGGCGCAACAGGTTCATCATGTTCTGTTTCTAAATTAATCTCGGTATGTATACCTAACTTCCTGAATTCCTCTGAGTGAACCGGACATTTCCATCCCTTACATAAATCAGATCCAAGAATGATAAGGGGTGTAATGTGAGAGTAATCAGTTATATGTGTATGTTGCATAGTTTTAAGAACTGCATTCCTGCCTCGAATATAAAATTAGTATACAATGTTTTTCGCGTCTCATCATTTCCTTCTATCATCTTCCGCAAGTTCCATAATCTCTTCTTTCGTAGGAGCTTTATCCGGATAAGAGAGTACATGCTTTGATACGGGGTTTATGAGTGTCGGCGTATAGATAAAATTAACATCATAGCCTTGACTCATATTGTAGTTATTTATTGCATCAAGATACTCCTCCCATACCTTTCTCTCCTTAGAGTGTGTTTGGAAATCCTATAATTGATAGAGTTTAAATTGTTTTCTTTTGTAACCAAGAGGGCAGTA
>PFSC01000139.1 GCA_002788865.1 Candidatus Roizmanbacteria bacterium CG_4_9_14_0_2_um_filter_39_13 | reverse complement strand
CACCTGAGGTGACCCATCCTAGAGCACCAAGAAGAAGATAAAAGAGAGCAGCAAGTCCTGCAATGACAAAGAATGCACGGATTGCAAATGTGAGAAGATCACCAAGTGAGGGGATCTTGAATCCTAGTTCTCCTGTGTCTATTTCTTGACAGGTGACTGTACTATCAAATGCGGTAGCTATCTCGTCAGGTGTCCCAACAGCTGTGAATCCACACTTCGCTGGATTATTATTCACGTCAGCACTTAAAGTCTGTGCAAATACACTCCCCGAATTCATGCCTAAAAATATAATTATTACAAAAAGAAAAGAAATGATTTTTGAGAAAAATAATGACTTTTGGAACATATTGTATAAGAGTAAATAAATAAATCTATTTGTACAATCATAATACCCAGCTTTTCCTATCGTTGTCAACACATATTTACAGTTCCTTGGCTCGATACTGCAATGCCTCTGCAATATGTGCGGCTTCAATCTCTTTGGAACCTTCTAAATCAGCTATCGTGCGTGCCACTTTGATTGTCTTAAAATACGATCGCGCCGACAGTGAAAGCCGTTCAACTGCTTGCTTCAGCATGCTTTGTGCATCGTCTGTGAGAACACAATATTTTTTGATATCAGACGATCGAATCTCGCTATTGAAAAGGGTTCTTTTTCCCTTAAATCTCTTCTCTTGAATTTTTCGTGCCGCGAGCACTCGAGTACGCACATCTTTACTTGATTCACTTTTATATTCATCAGAAAGCTCATCCACCTCCACAGGAGGTACATCAATATGCAGATCAATCCGATCAAGGAGTGGACCCGAAAGTCGCTTTTTATACCTCATTATCATCCCTGGGGCACACTTGCATGGCTTTTTGGGGTGACCAAGATATCCACATGGACAGGGGTTTGATGCCGCAAGAAGCAAAAACCTCGCAGGAAAGGTGAGCGTCCCCGCCGCACGAGACACCGTCACTACCCCATCTTCCAAGGGTTGGCGCATAGCCTCAAGAACATTGCGGGGAAATTCGGGGAACTCATCAAGAAACAATACTCCCCTGTGTGCCATGGAAATCTCCCCTGGCATCGGCGTACTCCCTCCTCCGATAAGGCCGACCCGAGATGTCGTATGATGCGGCGACCGAAAGGGGCGGACACCATGAAATATCGCGTCCGATAACTCTCCGACAACCGAATATATTTTTGCCACTTCAAGAATTTCTTGCTTTTGGAGTTTTGGCAAAATCGTCGGCATGCTTCGAGAAAGAAGGGTTTTCCCGGCGCCTGGCGTACCTTTGAGATGAATGTTATGAAACCCGGCAGCTGCAACCTCAAGTGCCCGCTTTGATTGTTCTTGTCCCTTAATCTGAGCAAAATCATTCAAAAGCTCAAATTCATCTGCTCTATGCCTTTTTTCAATAAACGTATATGTTGCCATTTTCTCTTTTTCAAGAAGGTGATTGATCAATGTTTGAAGATTTTTCACTGGAAAAATGTGAATATCGTCAAATATGGAAGCCTCTTCAACATTTTCCTCTGGAATATACACCTCGCCAATTCCTTCTTCCTGAGCAAGAAGTATAAGAGGAACAATACCGTTGATTTTTCGCACATTTCCTTCGAGCGAAAGCTCTCCAAGAATCATTTTGTTTTCAAGTGCAGACTGTGGGATCATTCCTGATGCCGCAAGAATGCCAATCGCGATAGCCAGGTCAAATGCAGAACCAGATTTGGGAATATCGGCAGGAGCCATATTGACGGTGATTCTGGACTCGGGCATCTCATAACCAGTATTTGTGAGCGCAGTACGTACTCTATCTTTTGATTCGTCGACTGATTTGTTGGGAAGGCCAACGATGGTGAGCGTAGGGAATCCTCTGCCCGCCACATCAACCTCGACTGTGATCAACACTCCATGAAGTCCGATTGTAGCACCTGCAATCGTCTTTGAAAGCATATGTGTATATCATACAGAAATACAGTCAAATTACGAGAGAACTTCTCTATATTCTATTCTTGCTCGACAGTTTCTTGAGATTTCTTTTTGTATACATATATCGCAAGCATAACCCCCGCCCCTCCAAGGAGAATCAGAAGCACTGCTCCAATAAGATACATCGGGTTTCTTGATGTTGTGGTCGTGGTAACTGCTTCCGTCGGCGCGCCACTAGGAGCAGCCGTTTGGGTTGGTGAAACTACTGTCACCAGTGGTGAGATTTTTTGCTCAGGAACAAAACTTGGAGTGACATTTCGACGCGGATTGGAATTAGCATTTGTTTGTTTATATGGATTTATCTTCTCCGACTTAATAAATTCTCCATTATTAGCAAGAAACTGCGATGTTGATTGATACGATATGACTTCAGGATTTTCTACTGAGGTAAACCTTATGGAGTATTCTGCCGAAGGAATATTCTCTGTAGTAATTCTAAAAAACCCTTTGCTATCCGCCGTGGTTTGATATATTGGAGTATTCTGGAAAAGATACATATAGATGCCAACCGTAGCATTTGGCATTATACTGCCTTCATTGTCGTACGCATACCCTTCCAAATATACGGGAATTGGTTCAACCTTTGATTCGAGATTGTCTCCTTCCTGGGCTTGTACTACCCCTACTACCTGCCCGACTAATTTTTTAAGCCAAGAAACAACATGACTTACTGTGCTTCCGTCGTACGTTAGTGTCGCAGTTGTCAAATCTTGCTTGAC
The DNA here is from genome assembly GCA_002788865.1 of Candidatus Roizmanbacteria bacterium CG_4_9_14_0_2_um_filter_39_13. Taxonomy (GTDB): domain Bacteria; phylum Patescibacteriota; class Microgenomatia; order UBA1406; family GWC2-37-13; genus UBA1450. The sequence goes on along the minus strand of PFSC01000139.1, from coordinate 4,476 downwards.
GAACTTCATATTAAAATACTCTCCTGTAAGGGATTTCAGGACTGATTGATCGAGCGTTATTGCAAATTCACCCTCTTTGTCGGGCCCTCCATTTTTTTGGTCAAACTCTTTATAAAGAGCGCAAGTTTCTGGTGTGCCAGGTGTGCAAATTTCAACATTAAGAAGCACAAAAGGATGTGAAATCAATCCCTTATATATGAGTTTTCCGTTTTCTTCAGTGCGCGACTCGTCAAGTAAGTCCAGAGGGTATCTCGCTCCTATACCATTATTGGGTTTCATAACAACATCTCTGTGTTGTATTGCTCCACGCTGTTGAATTCGAGGTGAATCCTGAAAGTACAAATCGGAATAAATTCTATGTACGTTTGTTGGGATACTACCTTCATCTTGTGTTTGTACTGCATGAGTGTATTCTGTGTGGGTTGGATTTAGTGAATAATTTCCATCAACAACATAAAAGGTGAAGTACCCTATCGAACTCGTCTTAAATGGATTAACAATATGGGGATTTGCGATTGATATATTGACCAGCGCGTCTGTCACTGTATTATGTTGGTTCAGACTAACCTGAACATTTGGAATTGGCTCTAGAGAGAGCATATCAAAAACTCTTCCAGCTGGATCGTATGCCTTTCCACCCTCACAATCCGAAGAACGATAAATAAAAGGAAGTGTAGCTTGAGATTGTCCACCGCCCTCGGCAGAAACAGGGTCTGTACCAACAATTTTGTTGTACATCATGAACTTCCGCATTCGCGCATCTTTTGTATAACTTTGAACCTCTATAGGTTTCACATTGCCCTGTCCATCAGACTGCACGGTCAGCTCTCCTCGAATCGCTTCATTTTTACGAATATATGTATTATTTGTTGATGCTACGTCTTTATGCCAAATACCATAATCACCTCCACGCGATGACAATTGGTATCCAATATCACCCTTGGTCACTCTATCATAGTGATCGCACTGATCTGTGACTTGCTGGGGAGTCATTTTAGATGTATCCGGGCAAAATAACTCGACATCAAGCTCGGAGTTCCCTGTCGTACAAATTGGGTCTGGATCAGCTTCAATGCACTCAAGGACATATGTCGTTGCGGAGGCAACTGCCTTATGGGTCGTTGTGCTCAATGCCATTCTATGAACTTGAGTTTTACCTGAGGGGCATGCGCCTTCTCCACAATACTGCATGTCAAAACACGAAGCTAGAAAGCCCGAACTTTGTAGTGGCTGAGCATGTATTTCAGGAACAAATGCAAATAAAAATAGTCCAAAAAGAAGAATTATGTATTTTTTCATATTGAATGCCAATTGGTAGATACAATCATGATGACATAGTTATTTTCTATTGTCAACAAACTATATCTATACTAAGATGAATATATAAATGGGAAAAAAAATTACAGCGTTTTTATTTGCTCTTTTGCTCTTTGTATCAATGGCGCAGAGCTCTTTTGCCCAAAATACGGATATATACAACCTTCCAATCAGTCCAATTCCTTGTAATAAAGTTGACCCCAGTTTGAGCTGTCCCGTGAATTTTCTCACTCAAGGAGATAATATTTATGGACAATTGAAGCCCCCAGAAACATGTGCCACTTCGTATACCGAATTCTTGAGCGATCCTATCGGATCTCACTATTGGGTCGAGGATCCTGCCATTACCAATCAGGGAAAATCCGACGAACGCGCACGGCAGTTTCTCTACTGGGTTCTCAACACGAACGCTGTAGACGAATCGCCGGTTCTACGAACGATATGGAATTTTTCAAGCGTCATTGCTCTCGTTGGAGTGGTTCTTGTTGCCACAATATTTGGTCTAGGGTATATCATCAGTCGTCGCGGTGGAAACGTGTACAATGGTATTGGGAATTTCTTTGCCGGAGGCAGTGGTGGCATTGCCATTGGGCCGACTGTCATCAAGATTGGAACCATGCTTTTGTATGTGGCATTTTCTTCTGCGATCGTGTTCATCTTGGTTCAATTTTCAGAAATCCTGATGCGATTCTTCTATGAAAATCTCGGTGGAAAAGACCTTTTCAGTATATATTTTGTGAATCCTGGAGACTCCACGCTTGGCGCGACCGAACAAAGTTACAAAGGATTTGTCGGATGTCGCGATCTCAATATTCGCGTACAGGAGGGAGTTAATACTGAAATGTTCCTCCTCAAAATGACCAATGTCAGCTATTACGTGATGGGCGTGATGCTTCTTCTTCGCAAAATCCTTCTTTGGTTCATGCTCTTTGTTGCACCATTTCTCGCACTCCTCATGCCATTTGTTTTCATCAGAAATACTGGATGGATTTGGATCGGTGTATTTTTCCAATGGCTATTTTATGGACCTCTTGTGGCACTATTCTTGGGGGCAGTGTCAAAAATATGGAAAGAGGGTATTCCGTTTAGTTTTGATTTTTCTCGAGCAGGTGATATAGCTGGATACGTGTATCCTACCGGCATGAATATAATATATGGAGGACCAGCACAAAGAATTGCAGCAGCAACAGGAGTAAATCGACCGATTGGGGCACTCAACAACGGAAACTACGTCGATACGTTTGCAGAATATATTTTGACACTTATAATGCTTTGGGCAGTGACATTTTTCCCATGGTGGCTCCTTCGTATTTTCCGAGATTATTGTTGTGAAGGAATTTATGCAATGAAAAATATTCTCCTTGCAATGTATGACAATATGCGCGGTGGGCCGTCAAAAGGACCTTCCCCATCTTATCCTCCATCGCTACCATCGCTCAAAATCGATACGAAGACACCAATAGATCGAGATATTAAGATAAGCGTGGGTTCACTCAACCAAATCAAACATTCTTTGACCAAAGATCTCACGCGCACTCTCAATCTTCAAGCCACTCGCATCACCGATGTCGCACGGGTGGAAACAAACAAACAAATGAGACAGACTGTCAATCAAAATCTCGCATACATATCCAATCCTGTTCAGGCAAAGGTCCCAGCACAAAGACAGCAGTTTATGAATCTTCGATCCGAACTTTTCAACCGAGCAATCAAAAATGACGCAGTTGCGCGGACTATTCTTGCTTCGACGTCGACCACCGTTTCTGAAAAATCAAAAATTCGTGAAACCCTCATGCAGTCAATGCCCCAAACAATATCTGTTTCGCAAGTTGTAGCCAAGGACATGCACATTCCTCAAGAGGCATTTTCGAAAATCACTACAAGCTATACTACTCAAATTTCAAACAATATCCAAGCTGTTCAAAAACTCGCACAATCTGCGGGAACAAATACTCAAACCGTCCATAATGTATTGAATACGTATAGTAAATATACTTCGCAACCAGTAAACACTGTCATTTCAACAATCGCCCGCGAAACAAATACTTCTGAAAAAATTGTCAAACACGTGCTTCATGATGCGGGACTTATGAGCGCTCAATCACGATTTGTTCAGGGAATTGCTTCAACACACAAACTCACCAAAGAACAAGTATCTAAAATCCTTCATAGTATAAAATCTACGGTGTTACGAGAAACATCACTCGCTGAACGCGTTTCTTCGGAAACACAAACATCAAAGGAGAATGTGCGATCATTGATCAAGGAATCATTTATGAGCGCTGCAACAAACACAACAGTTACCACAACTGTTGCTGAAAAGAGCTCAACCACTCCACAGGTGGTCCAATCAATCATGAATGCATATGCATCAAGCGTTGAGAGTTCATTAGCGAAAGGCGTTGTCCAAAATATCTCAAAAACAACACACATTGATCAATCAACTGTATCAAATGTACTTCAAGAAGCATCCGCTCAAATTCAATATCATTCAACTCTTCAGCAGTCTGCACAAAAAATTGGAATTGAGGTTGAACAAGCGAAATCAGTTGTCCGCTTGGCAGTCGATGCAACGGTTGAAGCAGCAGTCTCTTCAAAACCAGTTGTCACTGTTATCAACGATAATAAAGCACCGGCACAGCAAATGACTACCACGTCGATACAAAATATTTTCAAGACAATTTCCCAAGACAATAACACGACAACAACCGTCGCCCAAACGACACACACTACCCAGCAACAAGTTCAAAATGTCTTAGAATCCTATGCACAACATGTTGATGAGCGCTCATCAACTGCCATCAATTCAATAGCAAATCAAACAAGTATGTCAGTGTCTCAGGTCAAAGATATTATGAATACTACTTCTTCTGCGGTTCAAAACTCTCCACAAATGAAAGAAAAGATTGTGAAAGAATCAAAAATTGATCAAAAGACAACCGAAAAAATCATTCAATCTATACCGACATCCATTCAAACCCAAATAAGTGGATCTTCCAAAGAGACAATTACACAACAAGTTCAGGTATCCACTCCAGATTCTCAAGCAATCTCTCAAGAATCCACCACCAACATTATTAACTCTCTCACCGAAAACACTGACGTCATAAAGCACGTCTCACAAGACACCGCAATTGAAGAAAATATCGTACAACAATC
>PFSC01000055.1 GCA_002788865.1 Candidatus Roizmanbacteria bacterium CG_4_9_14_0_2_um_filter_39_13 | reverse complement strand
TTCTGGCAAGGTAAAGGAACAATCGACGCAAAAACTTATTATGACTCAATGCAGAGGTTAAAAAATGCAATTTTTTCACAAAAGACCTAGCATGAAAAGTCATAGAAAGAAAAAAGCAATTGAAATCGTTTATGAATACGTTCCTGATGAATATTCGGAAGCTAGAACTCATCTCTAAACCCCCACGTGTCATTCTGACAACCCTCTCCTGTCATTCTGATCCCGATTTAAATCGGGAGAAGAATCCATGTTCTCGTATGGATCCTTCGGGTTACACCTCAGGATGACAAAAATAATTAGATTTGGAGATAACTTCTAGATTGGAAGATGTCTATTTAATTCTTTTTGATGAAATTAAAAATTTAATAAAAGATGAAAAACAATATGCTAAAACAAACGCAGATTAATTACATGGTTACTTTAGAAGAACCTCGTTTATTAGAATACTTAAAAAATCGAGACTTAAGCGAGTTACTAAGCATACAAAGTGATTTAAAAAAACACTTAAATTTTGGTGAAAATTTATCTCCAAAAAATAAAAATGATATCGCAAGTACACTGGTCTATATTGAAGCGATAATCAATGGTTTATCTCAAGCTGAAGACATTAACCCTGATGAAGAATTTATTAACATTTCTCAATTTAAACCTCTGTCATCTAATGAATTAATTGAAACACTTGGTTTGACGATTAAAAAAGATGAAATTAATAGATTACTCACTTTTCTTGCCCATTTATCAGCCTATACAGAAGAGTCTCAACTGAATATCAGTTTTAATGCTCCTTCATCATCGGGAAAGTCATATATTCCAATGGAAATATCAAGGCTGTTCCCTGAAAAAGATGTCATACAAGTTGCTTATTGTTCACCAACCGCCTTTTTCCACAGTCATGGAACTTTTAATAAAGAAAAACAGGGATACATTGTTGATCTCTCCAAAAAAATTCTTATATTCCTTGATCAACCCCATACAATGCTTCTGCAACATCTTCGCCCTATGCTTTCACATGATAAAAAAGAAATTCAACTAAAGATAACCGACAAATCGCAAAAACAAGGATTAAAAACTAAAAATATTTATCTTATTGGATATCCTTCTGTAATTTTCTGTACAGCGGGGCTCACAATTGATGAGCAAGAGGCAACGAGATTTCTCCTATTGTCACCTGAAATTAATCAAGAAAAGTTACGAGAAGGGATTCTTGAGAAGATTAAAAAAGACTCAGATAGAAGTTCATATCTTTATAATTTAGAGATCAATTCTGAAAGAAAATTACTAAAAGATCGTATACGAGCCATAAAACAAGAATCAATCACAGAAATAAATATTGTTAACCCTCAATTAGTTGAACATATGTTCATGAAACGTATAAAAAAGTTTAAACCAAAACATCAGCGTGATATAGGAAGAATTACCAGCCTTGTGAAAATATTTGCTTTACTTAATATTTGGTTTCGAGAGAGAGAAGAAGGAGCACTTATCGCAAATGATGAAGATATTAAAGATGCATTTGAAATTTATGACAAAATTTCTGAAAGTCAGGAGCTGAACCTTCCGCCATATGTATTCAATCTATATAAAGATATCATAGTCACGCTTTATAAAGAAAAAAATAATAATGAGCTTGATTCGAGTCCAAGAGGAGCAACGAGGCAAGAGATATTGAAAAAACACTATCAGGTATATGGTCGATACCTTCCTGATTGGCAATTTCGACAGCAGATACTACCCATGCTTGAAACATCGGGTCTGATTACATAGGAACAAGACCCAAACAATAAACGAACATTACTTATTTACCCTACCACTCAACTCACAGTATCAAATCGTGATGAATATAGTGAGCCAGATGGTGGGGTAACTTGATTTATGTATTGACATGTATTTAAATGTATCCTAAAATAACTATATATGGAAACTTACTATTCAACTAGACAGGTCTCTGAAATGCTAGGTGTCAACATCATTACTGTCCGTAGATGGATAGATAAGGGGCTTTTGCCAGCAATTAAGCTTGAACGTGTTCTTCGAATCAAGAAAATTGACCTTGATAGCTTTCTTGAGCAAAGGAGAGTGAAGAAATGAAAACTTCCGCCCTATATGCTCGTGTCTCTACCTCTGGGCAAGAAAAAGAGCAAACAATAAACTCTCAAATAGCTGAAATCGTTTCGAAAGCAAAAGGAGATGGTAGTGCTATTGAACAGGGTTTGCAGTATGTTGATGACGGCTGGAGTGGTGAACTACTCGCCCGCCCTGCCCTAGATAACTTGAGAGATGCAGTAAAGAATAAATCTTTTGACACCTTGTATCTGTATGATCTTGGTAGATTGTCTCGTAACTTCTTAAATCAACTTATATTGAAAAAAGAGCTCACTGAGGCTGGAATTAAAATCGTTTCTTTGCATGATATAAACGGAGAAAATCCAGAGTCACTTCTTGCACAAAATGTCATGGGCTTATTCCATGATTATGAGCGTATCAAGATAGCCGAACGGTTTCGTAGAGGGAAATTGTACAAAGCAAAGAGTGGTATTTTATTTGGATGGCAAGCCCCATATGGATATGAATATATAAAAGGTAAAGAAAAAGGAATGGGAAATTTCAAAATAGTCCCTCATGAAGTGGAAATACTCAAGATGATCTTTCAATGGATCGGTATAGAAGGACTTACTATCCGACAAGTGATTAAAAGACTGTACGAGCAAAAAATATATCCCCGAAAAAGCAAAAATAAGTATTGGTCTACCTCTACCCTATCCAGACGACTGAGAGATGAGACATATATCGGCGTCACTCACTACAACAAATCAAAGTCAATTGTCCCTGAAAATCCTACCAAGAATGAAAAGTACAAGAAGATCAAGAAAAGCAGCCGCCACAATAATCCAAAAGATCAGTGGTTTGCTATTGAAGTTGAACCTATCATTGAAAAGGAGCTATTTACCGCAGTACAAAAACAACTCATACTCAATGACTCCTTCGCAATGAGAAACAAAAAAAATAACTACCTACTTTCTGGACTCGCCTACTGTTCATGTGGTCGAAAAAGAGCGGGTGAAGGAAACAGTAAAACGCATAATTTGTACTATAGATGTACAGACAGGGTCTTGCGCTATCCCTTACCAAAAGAGTGCCATAATAAGGGCGTGAACGCTACTGTGCTCGATGATAGAGTATGGTCTACTATCGTGAAGCTTCTTTCAAATAAGAATCTCATCAAGAAACACTTTGGAATCTGGAAAGAAAAACAAAAACAACCTACATCAAATACAGACTTTCTGAAAACTGAGCTAGACAAACAACTAGATGCCTTCGAAACTCAAGAAAAACGATACTTAGAAGCCTATGGAGAGGGTGCTATATCGCTTTCACAGTACAAAGAGCAGGTACAAGCGATCCAAAATAAAAAGACCACCATTCTGACGAAATTACAGCGTGTATCAACCGATTTCTCTACCCCATCAGCTCCTGTGATACTCCCCGACCTTGACGAGTATTGTGACAAGATGAAAATAATATTGACAAATCGAGACTTCGAAAAGAAGCTACCTATCGTGCGTAAAGTCATTCAAAAGGTCACAACAGATGGTACAATAGCTACCATACAGGGATATATTCCTTTACAAATTCCTGTTGAAAACACACAAGAAAATGTCAAGTTCAAATCTGAGTATCGGTATCGTCGGTCTCCCCAACGTCGGAAAATCAACCCTATTCAACGCCCTCCTTAAAAAAACAGTCGCTGATGCGGCAAACTATCCCTTTTGTACGATAGAACCCAACGTAGGTGTGATCGAGGTACCCGATGATCGGCTTCCCATTCTGGCAAAAATCGTTAGTACACAAAAAATAGTCCCTGCAGTCGTAGAATTTTACGATATAGCAGGCCTCGTGAAAGGTGCTTCCACTGGTGAAGGTTTGGGAAATAAATTTCTCTCTCATATCCGTGAAGTTGCGGCAATCGCACACGTGGTGAGGCTTTTTGAAGACGGAAATATCATCCATGTGCAAGACACGGTAGATGCGCTACGCGATATCCAAACCGTAGAAACCGAGCTCATATTTGCCGATCTTGCGACACTCTTCAAACAGAAAGAACCAAAAGGCAAATTTAGCAAAGAAGAAGGAATTCGCTATGATGCAATTATTAAACTGAAAAATCATCTGAATGCCGGAAGCTCCGCAAGAACCTTGAGACTCACCGATGACGAAGCGATCCAAGCAAAAGACCTTCAACTTTTGACCATGAAACCTGAGATATTTGTGTTTAATGTATCTGAAGAACAACTGATGGAAAAAGAAGATACAGAACAAAGAATTGCTTCAATAATGAAATATTATACCACCCCCTCCCCCGATAAATCGGGGGAGACCCCTCCTTATAAAGGAGGGGAGTTCAAACAAGATAGCTCTCCTCCTTACCAAGGAGGAGTACCCGCAGTCGAGTCAGACTCGACGAACGGGGGACGTGGTTTTATCTTTCTCAACGCTAAACTTGAAAATGATGTGCTTGCGTTTGAAGAAGCCGATCAAAAGGAATATCTGAATCAATATAATCTCAAAGAAACTGGTCTTAATCGCTTGATCAAAACTGCTTATGAAACTCTTGGATTGATCTCTTTTTTAACTGGTGGAGAGCTTGAAGCTCGTGCATGGACTATCAAAAATGGAACGCTCGCACCTCAAGCTGCAGGAACCATTCACACCGATTTTGAAAAGAACTTCATAAAAGCAGACATCGTACAGTTTGATGATTTTGTCGCACTTGGCGGATGGTCTAAGGCTCGAGAACAGGGCAAAGTCCAGATTGTGGGAAAAGATTACATAATGAAAGATGGCGACGTGGTGGAGTTTAAGATAGGACAGTAGGATTTTTAATTTCTAGATTATCAAAATATCCCATCTTGAGTAATCCACCATCTCTCGTATAGAAAATGTCACATCCCGCATCTATCGCTGAATGAAGCTGAACATTATCTTCAAAGTCTTTGGTCGGTCCTTCTAAGGATTTAAAAGCTATCTCTGAGGTAAAATCTACCAATATCACAAGTTCCTGCAATTCTTTGAAAAGATCGTATGGCATCTTTTTTTTGTATATATAAAAATACATATGCAAGCTAAGTGGGGCTAGATAGACAGTACTGTTATCAAATATATCAAGAGATATCTTCTTCCTGCCTTCTTGAATATCAATAAAAACGTTACTGTCTAGGTATAGGTCTGCCATATTTTGTTTCTAAATGTTCTCTGTATCTTTTTTCACGTTCAGAATCAGTAAGTTTTTCAACCGGTCCAAGCTTATCGAGAAATCTCTCAAATTTTTTAGCATCAAACACAGGCTTCTTTTTCATTTTCGGCACAATCTCCCCTACCACTTCGGATCGATGGATCAAATAAAAACTTTCTCCCTCGCGCAGTTGACTGACAATGGAAGATGTTTTATACCTAAGATCAGTGCTACTAATATATTTCATGCTTCTTATTATATATACACTTAACTGTATATTCAAATGTAGATTTCGATGAGGTATAATAAATCATGCTAAAATCATCTCTCACCCTCACCATTCCTACATTCAATGAAGAAAAAAATATCCGTATTCCCCTCGATTCTACATATGATCTTGTGGACGAGGTACTGATTATTAATGGTGGATCGACAGACAAAACAGTTGAGATTGTGAAGTTAGAAATAATCAAGCTCAGTTCCAACTTACAAATTTATATATTTTCCAACCATCCTCAACATTCCATGTTTGAATCGGCTCTTTTTTCCGCATGAAATCCATTTCATATGCTGGGTCTTTTCGGATAACTGCCAATGGACTTGTAGATATAACAAACAGACAATCGCTGACTCCAAACTCAGCCGGCCCCAGAATCGGAACCCCCTTCAACGAGAGTAGGTCTCGATATTTTTCTCCGAGTACTCCTGAATCTTTACTTGCCACAACATAAATATTGCAATACTGCGAACTGTTTTTGGCAATAATTTCGGCAATATGTTTCGTCCGTGAAATGTTGGTGCTCCAATCATTTTTAGTAATTTCATGAATTGATGGATAAATACTCAAAATGAAAAAAACAATCAAAAGTACTTTTTGTACTCTCTTTAGAGTGCGATTTTTTTCTGGTATGGTAATAAATAAGATAAATGCTGGGATTGCTGCAAGAAAATAATAATCACTTACATCGGTAGAAATGACTGATAGTCCCAATATCTGGAAAATAATTGGTATTAACAGTAATTTTTTTAATCCATTGGTACCTTTTTTTATTACGAGGTACAAATATAAAAGAAATATTGGAATAAAAATGAATACAGCAGGAGTTGATTGAAAAAAATAATGAATGAATTGCCATGGATTGCTCGCAAGCTTTTGGGCAATTCCCGCGAGTGTAAATCCTCCTGAGGTCGGCGACAATGGGCTAAAATACAACAATCGTGATATAAAGAGGCCGGGTGGTCGTAATATATCAAAGATAATAAATGGCAACACTGCCGCAAAACCGCCGAAAAAATAGTACAAAATAATCTTTTTTCTCTTTTCATTAAACCCAATGATGATGATTGAAACAAAAAAACCAATATAAGAAAAAACAGCATACCAGTGATTATGTATTCCCAGCATTTGGAAAAACCCTGCCAAAAACCATACTTTCCAAGAAGGCGAATCATATTTCCACAGTATTATTGCAAGTGATACGATCGACCACAAAGGAATATAATGCGGATTCCACGCCCATCTCCCTGATTGGACAAGCGGAAATACAAAGGTTATAAACACAAAAGCGATCGGATATTTCCAATGATATTTTTTGCTTAAGATACATACAAATATAAGAGCAGTAACAACACTATAAAATGCAGTTCCGATTACTGGTCCAATCGGATCGAATTGATACAATAGCGCAAATGGCATCAACATGTAGTATGAAAGTGAACCAAATATCTTTGTACCCGTGAGATCCATTGGTCCTACCAGTGTCAGCCTTCTATTGGTGAATATTTCATGCATTCTTACAAGATCGCTGGACTCATCCCAAATAAATCGAGCAGATCTTTCTAACAAAATAAATCTCGAAATACAGAGCAATAGTAGGCCAAAAAAAATCAAAATACTGTATCGATGCTTTTTGATTATTTTCAATATATTGCTCATTCTCTTTGTTAGTAAAATATCATCAGCCTAATCGGTCGAATATGATTTCGACTTGACATAAATCACCCAATATCGAATTGACGAAAAAAGCGCCCAGACAAAGCCTGGAAAGCCATCCATAAATCCTTTGTGACGAATATAAATATTGAGAAATGTAAATAATGGTTTCCCAAAAAAATAACAAGGAAAACACGGTTTTTCTCCCTTTTCCACGAGTTGTATTGCATCAAAGGTTGTATATCGATTCCACCTATCAAGATAACGTTCAAATGTCGGATCGGCCATATGCTCAATAGCATTTTGTAACCATGCCGTTTCTCCATTCACAATTACATTCTCATGCACATCTTTGAGTGCAAAATGCGCCTTGTCCCGACGGTACAACCTCAAAACTCCATCTGGATACACTCCTCCTTTCATGAGAAACTTTCCTAAAAACCAATTTTTCCGTGGGATCCAATACCCTGCAATGGGCTTGGAATTTCTAATTTCTAATTTCAAATTTCTAAGTTCTTTTTTTAATTCCTCCGAAAGTCTCTCATCTGCATCAAGTTGCAATATCCAATCACCTGTAGCTTGTTCAATCGCCCGTTGTTTATTTATCAGAAAGTTTGAAGGATTGTCCACAGAAATCACTCTCACTTTATCACCGTAGGATTTTGCAATTTCAATTGTCTTATCGCTTGAACCACCATCAATAATAATAATTTCATCTACAAGCTCATATGCAGTATCCAGAGGTGTTTGAATATTTTGCTCTTCATTGAAGGTTGGAATGCACAAAGATAGTTTCATATTTATATAGTATATCGCAAACCGTGTGTCGTGGAACGTTCAATTATGTGTTTTGCGCTACACGCCACATCTTATACATTATAATATAGCTATGATTGTCCCTATCGTTAAAGTCCCCAATCCCATTCTCTTCCAAACTGCAGAGAAAGTAGTGGAATTTGATGCAAAACTCAAAAAACTTATTCAAGATATGGGAGACACGCTCAAAGCTGCGCGCGACCCTGAAGGCGTAGGTCTTGCTGCGCCTCAAGTCGGAATCAGCCTCCGACTCTTCGTCACTCGACCGACGAAACAATCAAAAATTCGAGTGTACATAAACCCCGAAATCACAAAAATCATGGAAGTCAAAAATGAGGAAGGCGAGAAAAAAAATACCTCGACTCTCGAAGGATGCCTTTCTGTAAATCGTATTTGGTCGGAGATCGAGAGACCCCTCAAGGTACAAATGCACTACGTTGACGCTGATAATAAGCCACACTCCGAATGGTTTGAGGGCTTCAAAGCAACAATCATGCAACACGAAATCGACCATCTGAACGGCACCCTCTTCACAAATAGAGCCCTTGAACAAAATAGTACCGTATTCGAAGAGCGAAATGGAAAACTCGAAGAAATACGAATATAAATACAGGATTAGAGAATGTGGAATAGAGAAATGATACTCGTCGCATCAAGCTCGGATGCATCTGTCATTCCCGTGCCCGCCCGCCTCTGGAGGGAAAACGGGAATCCAGACTGGATCCCGCATCAAGTGCGGGATGACAACGTGATAAACTACGGAGATTGATCACTAGAAGAAATCAAAATAAAAAGACTTATGTGCAGGAGTATTTTACTTAAACAGCCTGAGCCATAGGTTCGTCAGCTTTTGGCTGAGAAATTTTGGCCTTCTGAGGAGCTGTAGCTCTCGAAGATTCAGCAACTTTCATTGCTGCAATGATATTTGCAGGTACATTTGCAAGCTTCAAAAATGGCTTTTTTCCATCAACCATATCTTTCTTGATACGTTTCAAACACTTGTTGCAAAGTTTTATTCTACTGTAAACTCCATGTTCTACTATCATGACGGGTTGAAGGTTTGGTTGAAACAATCGTTGAGTCTTTGGAGCTCGTTTTTTCCATCGACCTCCCGCAACACCACGATGGTGAGTATGAGATCGTCCGTACATTACGCCTTTTCCACAATGAAAACAGTTCATAGTCAAATCGAGTGAGATTTGTAATTAACGAAACTTTATAATATCATAAGAGCTTGTGTAATGCAACGAATGCTCTGCATTTTAGAGTTAAGGGTCTTAGACACACATTGTCATTCCCGTGCCTGCCCGCCTCTGGAGGGAAAACGGGAATCCAGACTGGATCCCGCATCCCTCCAGAGGCGGGCAGGCAAGTGCGGGATGACATATTCCCAAACGCCGCAAGCCGCGGGGAATTTAACCCTAAAAGAGATTAAAGTATTTAATACACTATGATTTTTACTCTTTTCAGCAATCCGATCTTATTTCTGCTTTTAGCTGTATCTATCGTCGTCGCAATCACCGTCCATGAATTTGCACATGCAAAGATGGCCGAATATTTGGGAGATCCAACCGCCAGTCTTCAAGGTCGAGTGACCCTAAATCCGATGGCGCATCTTGATTTGTATGGGACAATATTTCTTCTTCTTGTAGGATTCGGTTGGGGAAAGCCGGTACAATTTGATCCATTCAATCTGGACAACCCAAGACGTGACGGCGCACTTATCTCTTTTGCAGGCCCAGCATCAAATTTCATTATTGCGATATTATGTGCTATCCTTGCACAATTGTTCATATTTTTAGGTATATCGGCTTTGACAACTATCGGTCTTTTGATTCTTTCTCCGATGATCATGATGAATGTCATGCTTGGAGTATTTAATTTGCTCCCCGTTCATCCGCTTGATGGATTTAAAATTGTTGGCGGCATACTTAGTGAAGACCATGCACGAGAATGGTATCAACTGGAGCGGTATGGCATGCTTTTCTTGCTCATGCTTATCATTCCATTTGGAGGTCAATCTATGCTCCACTCAATTCTCGATCCTATTCTTGGATTTTTGTACGGAATTCTTCTTCCCAGTTCAATATCAACATTCATCTGATACTGTCCCTGAGCCTTATGGCGTAAGAGTTGGTGTCGGCGTAGGTGTTGAAGATGGACATAACGCTTCTTTAATTATCCATTTACTTGAGTGTTCATCTCCACCAACCTCGTCTTCCACGCGTATCTCACACCAAATTTTTTCCCCATCAGGCATTTTATGAGTAATTTCGATACTATTTGTTGACATGTTTTTACCCACATAGTCATAACGCCAATCTGGAATAGCTTCTGAATTTGTCGATGTTGGATCTTTGTCTGTGCATTGTAGAACATATTTATCAAATGCTTTTGTACAATTTTCAGATTTTTTCAGATATGGCTCCCAAATCCACTTAGTACAACCCTCAGAATACAGGTAGTTTACCGAGCACTGTGCAGAAAGTACGCTCGCAGGAGAAGGTGTCGGCGTAACGGTGATAGCTGTACCTTCAGCTGTGGTTTCTGGAGCAGAGATACATTTGAAATAGTCAGTCGAGTTGCATCCTGTGCCCAAATGAACCTGTATCTCGAGACATGACGTATAGACACAGTTGTCTGTCACAATACCAACCTTTGCCTCTTCGGTTGCCTCAAGAGTCGAAAAATTTGTCGTAGAAATCCCTTTCACGGCTTCGGCCACATCGGTCCCATCTTTTGTTTTTGTCGTAAACGTCCACGGAACACCCTCATTGTCATAGATTGTTCCATCGATATTGAGGCGAAAATAGTAAGTTGTCGCTGGAGTAAGAAGCGTGAGTGGGACAGAATGTTCTTTTTTGGGCTCTACTTCAGGACCGTAGAATACAAATGCGGTGGGTGAAGTCCCATACTCCACAACACCTTGCGTATTTTTACTGGTTACCCATGATATTGAGGTCGAAGATTTCGTGATACTCATCGCAACGACATCTTCTGGTCTTGCATTTGAAGCTTGTGTTATGAAGCCTTTTGCAGCAACAATCATAAACATAATGACCGGCAATCCAATGAATGTAGTCAAAATAATGAATAGAATTTTTGTTTTATGTTCGGTAAAAATAGAAGTCGCTGCATGAGAAGACATATCACATAATACCATTTCCACACCTAAAACAGTAAAGATGAAATGAGTTTTTTATATATGAAGCATCAACCTCAAAGCCAAACCTACAAGAAGTAAAACACCACCATACATGCTGTACTGTATCACTTTTTCATATGCGCCACTAACAGGAAGCGATGGTGGCGTATCTCCTGTTCCTCCGTCCCCAGTACCTGCACCGATCGTCACAGTATGTAGTCCAAGTGCACTACAATCTATAATATTTGTGGCATTGATATCGTTTTTTGCAATCTTTGATGTAATTGTTTTGGAAAGATCACAATCAAATTTTAGTTCAGCAGTTCCTTCTTTCACACCCTTAAATACCAAAGTAGCTATATCTCCAGCTCCTGTTTTAAACTCACCTGAATTTGCAACAACTCCATAAATATATAACCTATTTACCTCTGGAGTATTCCCAACTATTGGGAAGTAATCCAGTCCTGTCACTGACTGCAAGTCCAAGAGTTCGTCATCATAGCCGATATAGATATCAGTTCCTGCAATCTGTTCCGTTCCGGCATCTATCTTCACCATGATCGTAAACGTCTCATCAACATCAATGGTCGAAGTTGCACTATCAAAATCCAAGGAGGCTGCTTGAACGACGCCAAATACCCCCATGAGCAGGACAACTGCGAAAATAGAGAAACTTTGTATTAAAAATCTCCTCATTCTAAATTCCTAATTCGTAATTTTTAATTCGTAATTCTTATTTATTATTTCTTATTTATTGATTCTTGTTCCCTTGTTCCCTTGTTCCCTTGTTCCCTTGTTCCCTTGTTCCCTTGTTCCCTTGTTCCCTTGTTCCCTTGTTCCCTTGTTCCCTTGTTCCCTTGTTCCCTTGAATCCTAATTTACTGTAATAAAAACTGATCCAATCTGTGGAGTCAATATCTGTACATCATTGTCCACAAACTTCGTCTGTTCACCATCCTTTGAAGTGAGAATCGTCACAATGTTTTCTCCCTTCTTCTTTGTTTTCAGTGTAAGCGTTACCAAAGCCGATTCGTCAAAAACGGTCGGATCTTTCACTTGGATATCCTTTATCCCTGTGATTGACTGATACAGTCCTTTATCAAATTTGAATATCTGAAAACCAGGCATCACGGAGTCGATCGAAATGACCTCAAATGCTTCCGGATCTATGCCGATCAAGGCATCATATCCTGTGATATCCTTTCCTCCAGAAAACCCATATATAGTCACCATAACATTCTCCCCAACTGAAACCTCCTCCTTATCAGCACGCGCTTCTATCCAAGGTATGTTTCTATCTTGTATCTCTGAGATGAAAAGGTCTATATCATTTTCTTTAGAATTCTTTTCTGGAATGACTGGAACCAGCTTGAGAGCCTGTTGCACCTGTACTTTCAAATTCTGATTTGAAAGGACGACATATCCTCCGAGTGCAATTAACAATACAACTATTGTAATAAAGATCATTCGCACGTTATGAGCGGCTGGTTTTTTTTCACTGATCATTTGTTGTGAATCTATTGGTCCATATGATTGATTTTGATTTTCCATAATATATTAAGTGTAACTGATAAAAAAACTGTTTCAATGTCTATTATCACTCGTAAGAATTCGCTCTTCTTTACTCAACATTTGTCATTCCCGTGAAAACGGGAATCCAGAATATCAATACATGGATCCCCGCATGCGCGAGGATGACAATTCACCCTGTGTCATTCCTGTACGTGATACAATATGATATAGTTTTGTCAAAGAGCGTGAACTCTTACCTTCTAGAGCATCTGTTTGTTGCATGTTATTTGTTTATTGTTTATTGTTTATTGTTTATTTGTTTTAATGTTTTAATGATTTACTTTTCATCATACTTAAACCCGAGCGCAGCTATTGCTAAGCTGTGGTCTTGAGTGTCTACAATACCATCCAAGTTCAAGTCTCCACGTGATAACACAGATGATGTCGTTGTCCCTAAGTTGGCGCGAATAAAGGCAATGTCCACAGCATCTATTATGCCATCTTGTACCGGAATATCACCGGCAAGTAGGATAACATTGCTAAAGTTCAGGTTGTTGTCACCTTGAATTAAAGCAATTTTTTTATCGTTACAGTTATATGTTCCACCTACCGTTTCAGATGGTTGCGCCTCGCAAATATATTTTGCAAGATGTTTTGGTCCTTTCAAACCAATGGAAAACGTTTCATTTTCACTGAGGTTTTGCTCACTATACTCCCCTGTCCAAATTCCATCAGCACCAGGCTGAAATGAAATAGTCGTAGTTTTAGAACCTCCTGATGATCCATGTAAAGTCACTCTCACCATCATGGGGCCTTTTGATCCAACAGGTTCACCAAGGATACCTTGAAATCTCGTTTTAATTATGAGTTTTGCAGAAATATTTCCTTGTAGGAGTGGAGCCTCTTCGGAGGGAGTCTCCCCTCGTATAGATACCGCAGATAATACTGTATCACTCGTCGGCGCTTCAAAGAGGACACCGTTTCCACCAGCTTGCCCCACAAACTTTGGATCCTTACTGAGATAGATATGTACCTTATTCTTCAGACCAAAAACTTGTTCTCGAGTAAGGTCTTCCCGCACTCGAAAAACAAAAGAAAGTTGGTGCGCAGGGTACTCTTTATCAGATGGATTTACCAAAACAATTTCGACCTTACCTATGGTGGGGTCATTTTCTTCATATATCACATCGTAAGGGAAATTTTCCAAGGGAACAAAACCAGAACTCCCACCATCTCCGTATTCAAGATATATCGGGTCATATTCCAGTATGAGTTCTGCGCCAGAAATAAAGTCCTCTGACTGTGAAGAATTCACGGTAAAAGACGTAGTGAAAGCCTCCCCAACTCCTACTTCTATCTCTTTTTTTAGCACAGATATTGTTGCTGTTTGATTCGATGCGAAAAATTTATAAATATAGGTGTTGGTAAACCAAGCTAAAAAGCCAAATGTGCCAATTGCGATAAACACTATCAATATGCGCCGAAAAATACCCCATTTGATTCCTTTCCACTGAGACAATGTATTGTGGCCAGACGATAGTACGCTCTCACTTAGGGGAGAAGAGTTTGATTGACTTTGTTGTTGTGATGGTTGATATGTGTTCATTTAAAAAGGGAAAAACGTTAACTGGACGGTGGACTACCATTTGGTGTTGGTGTGGACGTTGGTGTTAGTGTTGGTGTTAGTGTTGGTGTATTGGTTGGTGTGAGCGTTGGTGTGAGTGTTGGTGTTAGTGTTGGTGTTAGTGTTGGTGTATTGGTTGGTTCGAGCGTTGGAGTGGTGGGTGTTTGTGACGGTGTGGACGTTGGTGTGAGTGTTGGCGTGGTACTTACTTCCGGCGTGGGTGTTGATGTTGGTGTGAGTGTTGGTGATAATGATACTTCTGGTGTCGGTGTTTGTGTGGGAGTCGGTGCTGGTGTCACGGTCTTTAGATAATTGGTATGCCAAATAGAAAAGTCCAATATGGTTACTCCATCTATTCCGTCAAAATCTGCGGCTTGGCAGGTTATACTCTTTCCGTGATAGATGATGGTGTTTGAACCAAATTGTTCAATTGGCGTACCTCGCCTCTTAAGAATATAATGAGATTTCCAACACTGATAATCGTCAGTATCAATTTTTTGGTCAGGATCGCAAGACGCATTACCTTGCTCAAATCCAGGGCAATTATCTTTATAATTTACAGTGATTTGTGTTGTCGCACCATCTTCAACTATTGCAGAAATTTCTCGTTGAGATACATATCCGCGCACTTGATTTATAAATATTTTGTGTGTACCTACTGGCAAATCTGCCACGGTTCCGCCTATTGTCTTCCATTCTTCGCTTTCGCTCATCCGCCATCCGCCGTCAGTACTGCCTGTCGGCAGATCACCGGCGATGGTTATCTGAATATTCCCTTTCATCTGTCGAAACTCCGCCTGAAGAACTCTATTTCCTGTTGCCGTGAATGTATACTCTGCCTCTGCACCAGATACCACAACGCCGTTTTCTTTCCAGCTGACAAAAGCATAACCTTCGTTGGGAATTGCCTTGACGATGATCTCATCTCCATGGGTCGCACCACCTCCGCCCTCGACTGTTCCGTTTGCGCCCGCTGTGATGGAAATACTGTACTCACTGAGAGTATAACTGCCCACTAAATCAAGCGAGCCACCTGACACTACAGATATTTCACGCTCTCCTGTGGGATTTGGGGTATGGCCTAAAACTGGTTTCAGCCGTACCGTATAACTGCCCGGACTGAGGTACATTTTACCATCCGCTTCGGGTACTATGGGTGTCCATATTTGCGGATCCGCAATTGGTCCCTTATATTGCCATATAAATTCACCATTCTCAGAAGAAGCAGGATAGGTGACGGTCGGTTTTACTGCACCATTTATTACATACTCTCCGTTTGCAACATCGCTGACATTTCCCGCCGTATCAATTGCAATCGCTTTTATAATCTTTGACTCAGAAATAGACAGTGGAGTTGAATAAAGAGTACTGTTTGCTGTAGGATCTGTCCCATCCAAAGTATATCGAATAGTCACGCCTGCTTCTCCAGAGATACTGACCGACTGGGTGGCATTAAACAATGCCGCGGCGGGAGTGAAAGCGGGAGCGGCCGGTTTTGTATTATCGACCATAAATACCCCCGAAGACTGCACCTCTACCATTCCTCCGCCGTTAACCGCTCGAATATGTAAATAATAATCCCCCGTGGCGTTGGCAGGAATTGTTGGTGTAGCACCATTTGTGACAGTACCTCCATTGAAACCTGACTCATCGTCGGGAGCAGTGGCGCTGGTTGTCCATATATACGTTGGTGTTCCCTGTATGCCTGTTTGCAAATCGGTTATGGATACCGTAATGGTGTGAGATTTACGAGGTGTGATATCGGTATTTGGAGACATTGAGAGAACCGGGGGAGAAGAATCTATGTAATAAGCACCACGTAATTCATTGTACCCTTCAGAGATACTGATTGTTGGAAGAGGAGCAATGATATTCCAACCATCTATTGGTATAAATTCTATCGTATAGTCACCTGTTGCGATTCCAGATTCTTCAGTGTCTGATGCTCGCCATGGCTGTGCCGGTGTGACAGCTCTTCTTCTCCACTGCGCTCCTTGTTGGGGCTTTGGACCTTCGATAAAGACTTTAAGAGAACCAGCGTTTTGGGTAAACTCGGCAATTAATGATTTATTGGAAGTGGCATTCGTGAGCAAAAGCGTCTCTGAGGCGCTTAGTGCTGTGCCGCTTTCTGTCCATTGTTTAAATTGGAATCCGCTATTTTCTGTAGCCACGATATCAATATCTGTTCCCTTTTCGATATACTGATCGGTCACAGAGATAGACCCTCCGCTACTGGGATTTGCTGAAGCTCGAATTCTGATAGTCTCAATTGTCTTGAATGAAAGAGGTGGATTAGATTCCAAAAGAACGTTTGCGACCAACCCGCCCGCGATACTACCCGTACCGCATACCAGCTTTACTTGTTTCGAAAGCGGTGAAGTTGCGGATGCAAAATTGATGGTAAAGTTCCCTAAAGCGTCTCCAACTTGAAAGGTTCTCTCTGTCCCATCATCCTTTTCCCAACCATTCCACCCCGAATTTGTTTGATTTCGCGCCATCAAGTAACATCGTGTTGTAGCTCCGGTATTATTGGTTTGCGATGATGAAAAATTTGTATCCGAGTAGATTTTATACTTTCCGTCAGTAAAATATGAGGGAGATTGAGTTGAAATAGAAAGATCTCCGGGAATAATAGTCGGAGTAGGAGTTGCGGTGGGTATTGGGGTATTGGTTGCGGTCGGAATTGGGGTATTGGTTGCGGTCGGCGTTGGGGTATTGGTATTTGTCGGTATTGGGGTATTGGTTGCGGTCGGAATTGGGGTATTGGTTGCGGTTGGAGGAATGGGAGTATTGGTAGGAGTTGGAACATTCGTGTTTGTCGGAACAGGGGTGTTGGTTGCAGTTGGTGGAATTGGTGTATTTGTCGGTGGAACTGAAGTTGCAGTGGGAGGGATGGGAGTTGCGGTCGGAATTGAGGTATTGGTTGGTGGAATTGGAGTAAGTGTTGGGGTTGCGGTTGGTTTAGTTTCAGAACACAATATGTCTCCGACTCCACTGCCTGAGCCTGGGTGTGCCGCATTTGAACCATTACACCACCAATCCCATCGCCCTGCATATTCTGCCGCCCATCCTAAGGTACCCACATTACAACCATTGTGAGTTGTGCCACAAACTCCATAAATAGGAGTGGGAGTTGCAGTTGGTGCGGCTACGACCACGACACCTAAATATTGCAGGTTATTGTTCTCGTTAGATTCGGATATAACATTGAGTGGGTCTACTTTAGCATAAACTTCATATGTCTTTGCTGAGGTAAATGTATGTGTCCAGCTTCCTGACTGCACATCTCCAACAGGCCATGTAATAGCTACTACCGATTCCTTCCATGGTGTAGTCGAAGGCATAGGTGGATTGCCTACCGGATCAATGTATATTCTGATCCTTCTTCCCGGGACAGATGAACCACTGAGATTTTTTGCAGAATATGATATGGTTACTTGCTGTCCCACTTGAGGAGATGATGGATTTGCCGTAAGAGCGGTAATGGCAAGATCGGGAAGAGGAATAGGTGTTGGGGTTGCAGGGGCGGTGACATGAAACCAGCGGTAATCTGCTCCAGTGAATCTACCATCACTTGCAATAGCATGAACCCACACACGATAGTAAAATCCAGGTGATGTATTAAAGGTAAGGGCATTCATTGATGGTTCAAGTAAATCAGTACAGAGATCTCCTGGACTCAATCCTGTGCAAGTTGCAGTAGCGGTCCACGATGACTCACCTGCTGTTTGCTGACGATCAATTCGCAGTGCATAGCCACGAATTGATAAATTAGGAATTGGGCTCCATGCTATCGTGACAGTTGCATTGCTTGTTGTTGTTGCAGCTCCTGCACTAGAACCAGTCGGCCAAGTAAGGCTTGGGTATAAGAGTGAGATGTTGGGTATTGGTGTTGGGGTTGCGGTTGGACACGCCTTGGTAAAGTTGAGATACGTTGATCCATATGATAAGGCGGGGTATCCTTTGCGACTTACCCATAGGGTATATAGTTGATCGGTTCCACAGGCAACATCTGAAACCGTGTATCTGGCTTGAGTTGCGGGGAGTTTACCCGTCAGAATGGTTGTGTAGTTTCGTGACTTTGTGATATCAATCTCATAGTCGTTTAATGAGAAGTCTGGGTTTGAAACGGTCCAAGAAAGAACGGCTCCTTGACCGGATGCGGCAACGCTTTGACTTGCAATGTGGGGCGCAGCCGTAGTGTAATCTCCGATGGTGAGGGCTTTTGTGCCTGACGCAACAACCGATGACCCCTTCTCGCAGGTTATCTTGATTGTTTTTGCGCCTGAGGACTGGAATATATCGGTTACCGTAAAGATGTTCTTGTTGGTTGTGTTTTGGGTAATAACAGCGGTAGTGGAACGTTGATAGGTTGAGTCTGCTGCGGTAGTCGCTTTTACCGAGAACCTGATCTCCTGTGGAGTACAAATATCGCGTCTTTGCAGATTGGCAACGGTTGCAATATAGGTGGATTTAATAAGGGTGTATGGTTTACTATGACGTTCGTACTGTTCTCGGATATCGATAACGGGGGCAGGAACAGGGGTATTGGTGGGGGTTGCAGTTGGTGGAATGGGTACGGTAAACTCAACAGAGTCTGCAGAAGGGTGACAGGAAAGCCATGCACTACCACAATTTACTGCGCCTCCGTTTACTGTACATGTTGGGTTGCCACTACACTTAATGCTGGCGCTAAGCTCCTGATTTACAACTACTACATATCTGCCTGGGGCAATATTTGAACTACTTCCATCAAATGTCCAATCGTAATTAACGCTACTTGCGGTAACAGCAAATCCACACCACGTTCCATTTGTTGCACCTGTTAAACCTGTTGGTGCCCATCCTGTTGGACACGCAAAACCACTCGCCTGTACGGTCTTACACTCAGAACCTGCTACTGTCCCTGTGCACTTTGCAAGTGCTACTTTTCGACTCGGTCTCGTATCATTCCAACTAGCAGAAAATCCATAAACCTCACTTGCATCCGATCCAGATGTTCTCCCAATAGACCCACTTGGTGGTTGTGGAGTAGGGGTATTGGTGGGGATGGGGGTATTGATTGGAATACTGACCAGTAAAGCCGAACCAGCATGAAGTGTTGCTACATTTCCAGCCTTTATTTGACTCGTTGAGCCACCCCAGATACAAAATTTGTATCCAAGATTATTCCGACTTTCGACAACTTCAACTCCAGTAGTTGAAAGAGACACGCGCGTATTTGAAGCAGTTGCACCCTTCCATGATCCGGGATACGCCCCGCTTGAGTCATTCGGCTCCATACCAATTCCAACTAAACCATGCCTATTGGTAGTAATATCCCCTTCAATCCTGAACTGTTTATTCTCAAATGTCTGATTCATCCTATACACCCAACATGCGCCTCCATCTGCTGGAAAATCTCGTAATGCACGGATTCGGAGTCCCCCATCCTCAGAAATCTCTGGGATAATATACTGATCAATAGCAACATTTGGATCTCTGCTTCCCACAAAAGGTACAAATGCCCAACTATTGTATTCACTTCCTGTCCAATGTAAATTGGGCTTTCTACTAAGCGTATTTGATAGTAATTGAGGATAAGTGTTATTCCCTTTTTGAACACGTATTGGGGCGCAGCTAAGGTTATTGATTCGGACTCCTGTCCCCCATCCACTGGAATCTATCGAGTGTAACCAGAAATCATACGTATGACCTGCAATTGGCGCATGAGAATATGTTGTCCCTTGAATATTATTATCACATGTTAGTCCTGGATAATTTACTCCACAGCCGTAAGTGGTTGAGAACGTATCATAAAATCTTACAGCGTACTTAGTAGCTGTAGGATCAGCGGTCCAACTAAAATTCAGTCTACCATCGGCAGTGCAACTTGCCGAAAGATTTGTAGGTACTCCAACTGCAAGAGCTCGCACCGCACTAAAGTGCAAATAGAACGTAAATCCGACGAAGATGAATGAATATATAAGGACTTTTCGGAATATATTACTTCTTGCAAAGACTAGATTGAGATTACGCATTGTATTTATTATGAACGACAAAATTGAATATTGCAAGCATGATCTATCTAAAAATCCATTCAGTGGAAAAGTCATATTTGGTCTAAATAATATTTTTATTTTTATGTTTGACAAAGCCCCAGTTCCTTCGTATAATCCTCTCGTACTATGTCGGACACACCCAAACACAAACCTTCCATATCACTTGATAACTTACCAGATCTCATGACCATCCGAGAAGTATCTGAACTTCTCCGTGTTTCTCCCCTTACGATCAAGCGTTGGGGCAAAAAAGGAAAGCTTCCCGCAATTCGGATCAATTCACGCGGAGATAGAAGATATAAGAAAGAAGTGATTTTGAGGCTTTTGGGTGAAGAGAAGAGTGAGGAGTGAAAATCAGGTCACAAAATCCAGATAATTTTCCGAAGTCACAACTTCATATGATGTATCACTCCATGCATTTTTCCAGTCCTTGGGCTCTTTTTTCTTCTTTGCATTTGACCAAGCAATTTCAAATCCATAGGCTTTTCCATCTCGTTCTTCGACTATATCTACTTCCTGCTGATCGTATGTACGCCAAAAATAGGATGTTCCATATATATTTGCATACGATCTTTTTTTCAGACGTTCCATGACAACGAAATTTTCCCACAAAGCCCCGACATCTGTCCGAACATCAAGATTATTAAATTGATCGATGACTGCGTTGCGAACTCCGACGTCATAAAAATAATATTTGTATTTACTGGTGACTTCTTTCCGTAAATTTCTACTAAATCCACCGACGCTTTTGATGATGAAGGTCTTCTCAAAAAGATCGAGGTAACGAGCAACTGTTTTGACATCAATACCAAGATGAGTTGAGATTTCATTAAGCGAAACTTCAGAACCTATTTGTAGTGCCAACAGCTTCAAAAGTTGGACGAGAATTTTGGATCCTTTTACTTGCTCGAGGGTCAGTATATCCTTCAAAAGATACGAATTTACTATTTCATACAAATATTCTATTTTTTTTTCACGATACGTTGAGGTTAACACGTCAGGATAACTTCCAAAGATCAGAAATTCATTTATTTTGAGCTTCTGCTCGTGAGGAGAATAGGTATTTTTCAACTCATACTGAGAAACAGGGTACAGGGTGAGCGTCCGCTTTCTCCCCGTCAGTGGTTCGCCAATTTTATTGGAAAGGTCAAAAGATGATGATCCTGTTGCAATAATATGTACATTTGGACAATGATCAACAATTATTTTTAATCCCATACCAATATGTGGAATATGTTGCGCTTCATCTATAACTAACAATTCGTTTGATCCAACATATGCAAAAATACGTTCAAAATTCTGAGAACTTAACACGTCTTGAGTCTCAAGGTTTTCTCCCGAATCAAGTTTGTATTTGTATTGAGTTCTTTTCAAAAATTGGGTAATGAGCGTAGTCTTACCTACGCGTCTGGGTCCATAGATAATGAGTGCCCGTTTTGGATCAATATAGTCCTCAAGTCGATCAAAAATTCGTGGTATCATACCTGAATAATACTACATATCCATAAATTTGTCAAATTCCAAGGAATTCAAATCCTTAAAATTAGATTAAAATGAGGAGTTGTTTATCTTGACGATCAACTCCCGCCTATTCACCCCACCCAATCATTGAGATATATTATTTCTACTTCCTTGATAGCAAGCTTTTTATCATTTGTGATAAATAAAGGGCATTTTTTGATAAGTGAGGCAGATAATTGAATCGCATCAGGAAGACGGATTTTCGGGTACTTCGCACGAAGTTTTGAAGCAAGTCGAACAAGTGGAACATCTACAAGAAGAACAGAAAGCGACGGAAGCGATGCAAAAGCCTGTTCATAGGCAAAAATGGTTGCTTCATCATAGACTTGCTCAGCTCGTACAAATATTTCTGCGATAGTAATAGTAGAGGTGACAGCACTGATTTTCTTGGCCTCCACTAATTGAAAAATTCTTTCAGTCAAAGGTGCATACAAAGGATGATCTGCAAAATGATACAAAAATACCATGGAATCAAGACCTATTGAGCCTGCAGATAAAAGCTTGTTTTCAAAATCATTTACTTTGTTGGCTCCCATTCATTTCGTAATGTGTTGATATATGACTTGATATCAATATTTTCCCACAAATGTTTCCCTAAACCACGTGTTTCTTTTGCCCAGTTTTTTGACGTTGGCTCTGCGATAGCGAGGGCTTTATCATTGCGATATATGATTCTCCAATTTATCCTATCTCCTGGGACTAAATTAAGTTTTTTTCGGATGTATGACGGGATACTCGTCTGATACTTTGGGCTCAATTGTGAACTTTGTATTTGTAACATATGCTTTACATTTTATCTGTAAGTAAAGCAAATGTCAAATTATCTTGGGGTGAAGGTGGGAGTGGAGAGTAAAAAATTATCATATGCGTCCTCCTTTAAAGGTGTTCGCTTTCGTTTTTTAAATGACAATAAGTCATGGCATAAATATGGTAAAAGTTCACACTCTTTGACAGGTACAGTCCTGTACCTGTCTTTGACAAAACCATATCATAGTATGTCATTGCGAGGAGTGTCAACGACGAAGCAATCTCGATGATATTTAGATTGCCGCGCTCCATTTCATTTCGCTCGGGAATGACATGCATGTCAAGAAGAGTGAACTCTTACTAAATATGGCAAAAATTGACAAAAAATAAAATAGATGGTATCATGACTTCAATATGAAAACAGTAAATATTTCAATACCTGACAATCTAGCCTCGCAGATTGATCTTCTCCTAGGTGAACAAGAATATGCGTCTCGGTCTGAAGTCGTACGAACGGCACTTCGTATTTTTTTCACTCTTGATAACATTTCTCATCCTCGAGAATTATCTACTTTTCAAAAACGACCACTGAATGAAATTGAAAACGATATGCGCGAAGCGGGACATCCTCCAAAACTTATCAATAATATTTTGAGCGGATTAAAAAAATCATCATTCTATAAATAATGAATATCTGTCCTCTTCGTAAAGATCTGCAAAAGATATTGGAAAAATACGATATCGAAAATAAATTTATCAAACAAAAACGATTATTTGAATCGGACTCTTTTTACCCATCATTGCATACGGAAAAATTGCAACCAACTCATCTCAATATCTATTCGTTTCGTATTGATAAGAAGTATCGCGCAATTTTCATCGTCACCAAAAACAGGGATGCAGAAATTATTGACATAAATATGCACTATCAATAAAAAAGGAAAACTACCTGCAATCCGCATCAATTCCTGCGGATACAAAAGAAGCATAACCCTCTGTACTGTCAATGGCAATAATTTTAATTGATCAGATCATCTCTAAAACAAACTGTTTGAGATTGGTTATTATTGCCCTCTCACTTAACGGCAAAAACTTATTCAAGTCTTGCTCTAGCTTTTTTTTATCAAATTTATGAATATTTTGTCTCAGAACATCGTAAGAAAAAGATATGGCAAATAGATCGGTAAGTCTATCCTTCACTATATCTGTATTTAGTTTTGTTCCTGCGTTGAGTAAATACCACGTATCATAGAGATCCCTACCTTTAAATCTCGTGAATAGTGTACAGATTTTGTCTGCCAATATGTGCTCCTTTGACAATACATTTATAAGAGTGAAGTTTTGAACAGGAAAAACTGTTTGTATGGGGCGTTTCTCATACTCTCTTTTTCTATCATTTTTTCTAAAGGAGAAATCTAGCTTTACTGTCAGTTTTTGAGGTGAGATCTCGGTGCCAAGATACATCTTCAAGCTCAATCCGACAAGTGAATTCATATCTTTGACACTTATATCTGGCATTTCTTTTTTTAGCTTGGCTATGGTGGATGATACACTTTCTTTTGTTTCTTCGATACTCGCAACTGCGTCAAAATCCAGGTCTTCGGAGTATCTTGGAGAACCGTACATCAATCTCATGGCGGTGCCACCTTTGAAGATCGTCTGCGTGTTTGGCAACTGAAATAATTCGGTCAGGAACCGTATCTGGACATACTCTCTCAAAATAGTAAATGTGTCGATTTTATTTTGGATCGAAAGAGACTCAATCTGATCATTGCTTAACATATAGCGACCTCCTGAATTTTTTTGACCAACTGAGGATTTGATAACTCTAAAATTTGGTTCTTCAGTCTTTCCATATTGACAGATGAAAGATCAAACTCACCGAAATCAAAACTTGTATATCCTTTCAGGTTGAAATACACACTGTCAATGAGGCTTTTTTCTGGTGTTGAGATAAGAAAAGTACCTCGCTTTTCATATCCCCAAAACAATTTAGGAGAGATATGGCTATACATATATTCTTTATCGTTAAAAATAAATCTCTTTGATTTGTTAGTTGTGATACTCACAATCGAGTAGCTAAACTGAGACAAGATACCATGATGCGAGAGCGCTGATTCTAAAGCGATGTATGATGGGCTGTATACAAAATTTGCGAGTTCAAACTCTGTGTAATCTCTATGATGTATGACATATTTGGAGCTGGTGCCGATCCTTCTGACAAGTTTGCTTTTTATCAGTCTTTGGATGATTTTATAGAGGGTATTTTTGTTGGTGACCCCACTGATACTTGACAGTGTCGTATAGTCTAAGAATTTTAATTTGAATCTTTTGGTGTGACCGATGAATTGAGCTATAGTATATGATTCCATATTTGGTATGATTATATACCAATTTGATACTTGTGTCAATGGTGTTCCAAGGTGTCAGATGGGGATACTAAGTGAGGTGCCCCTTGTAGGGAGGTTAAAGATATTTTAAGCTTCTTGAGGAGTCTTATCCCTGCAAAATATATGGCGCATCATCATTATCACCTATATGAGTTATCTGATCGGATATATTGAGCTCTTTTGGAAGTAATCCAATGATCTCTATACTAATAGGGTTTCCATGTTTGTCTTTCACAATAACATCATTTCTATCTATTGAATCTACTTCTTCCGTTTCATACGCATCCGACGGATCGCCCCACTAAATATTCATGGTGTTATCTACTGGATCAAAATAGATTTTGACTGGTTGTGATGTTTTTTTTACTGTTACTGTTTTTGCCATAATAAATCTCCTTTAACTTCCCTAATATTCGTTTGAAGCTCTCTGTGCTTAATATGCATAATCT
>PFSC01000123.1 GCA_002788865.1 Candidatus Roizmanbacteria bacterium CG_4_9_14_0_2_um_filter_39_13 | reverse complement strand
GAGTGGAATTACACAATTCTTCCTCAGTAATTGGATGCTTTATTTAAGTCAGTCCCCTTAGATTATTTTATCCCAATATTTCCAAGAGCAATTCAGGAAATTCTCCTGTCTTTAAATCGCTATAGCAAAAATGTCCATAATGGTGAAACTCTCGATAATGGATCCCTTTCACTTTCTCACGTACTATCTCTACAGTCTTTTGTACACTATCCTGATCATTATCAGAATTGAATATTGTAATACCAGCAGTGCGACTTACCAAGTTTGGGTCAATCTCAAAATCATCAAAGAAGTTTTTTGTATGTTCCTGATACGGGTCAAGCCACGGTGCCACCAAAATGACCTTGCCGACTTTTATTTCCGGATGAATACTCAAGTATTTAATAAAAAAACCAGCGCCTGTGCTGTGTCCAATCAATATTGTCTCAGGGGTAATATCAAACCGTTCAACTTCACGATTCCATACTGTCCAATTTCTATCAAAGGAGTAAGGCACTTCAGGTGTAGCAGTCGGGATATCGTGTTTGAGCAGTTGTCCCTGTAGCCAGGGAATCCAGTGAGCGTTGCTCATACTGGGAGCTTTTGGATCGTAATATTCCTTTTTGTCAGGACCTCCGTGTAGGATAATGGCGTTTTTCATGTAATGGAATGATAGATTGAACAGGAAAGATAAGCAACAATATAATACTCGTAATATGCTGTTACGGTTTTTGAGTATCGTTCTGAAATGTCCAGGGGGAGGGATTCGAACCCCCGTAGGGTTACCCCGATAGATTTACAGTCTATTGCGATTGGCCACTCCGCCACCCCTGGTTATTCTTACTCTGTGTGAAAATATATTATACCATCCGCGCAAGCTGATACAATGTTTGACCATGAGCAGGCGATGAATATTCTTTTCTGCTATCATAAATGTATGACTCTCACAGAAGTAAACTATTACACAAAGCGATTTGCGCCCGTCATAGTGATTGTTCTATTAGTACTTCTCATACTTTTTTTTGGAGTTAAATTATTATTTACCTACCTGAGTAGTAAAACGGTAACCACAACCATAAGCGCTCCCGTCAAGTATGAGACGACCTTTGATAAAATCAAGCCCCCAATCATTCTCAATGCAAAAAAACCCGAGGCATTCAAATTTGAACTGGATACACTGGATGGAACCCCAAATGTAGAAGAAGCAACCTCAGCGGCAGAGGTGTACTTCATTCCTCAAAAGACTGCATCGTTTGGATTTTTATCAAAAATATATTTGATGGCAAAAGCTGCTGGATTTGATACAGATACTACTCAACACAGACTGGACAATAAAAAAGCCATTTTTGACGATGGAAAGAGAAAGCTTGAAATTGATATTAGATCTTTCAACTATACGTATTCATATACCATCACTCGTGATGACAATATCAACCCGGCCTCACCTCTTACAGCAGAGTCTCCACAGTACAGTGAGGCATCAACATTTTTGAGCCAGATGGATAGATATCCGACAGAGCTTGCGCAGGGAGAGAACAATATTGTGTATATGCGACTAAATCCAGAAACAAGTGAGATAGTCCCACTGCAATCTCCGGAAAATGCAAATATTGTGGAAGTAGATTTTTTCCTTCCAGATGTGAATGGGTTGCCCGTGGTGTCTTCGACTTACTACAACAGTCAACATTACGTGATGTATTTACTCGGAGGAACAGAGAAAAAAGTAATTAAAGCCCAAGTTATGTATTTCGATCGATCGTCTGATCAAGTTGGCTCTTATCCACTTCGTACAGCTCAGGAGGCATGGGAGGATCTGAAAAAAGGGAAAGGGTATATCGTATCATCACAATCTCCCGAAATTGGAATAAAAATTCAAAAAGTATTCCTGGCATATTATGACCCAGAAGTATATCAGGAGTACCTTCAACCAGTCTATGTTTTTTTGGGAAACAATGAGTTTGTGGCATACATGACAGCAGTCAGTGACGAATTCCTCATACAATAGAACACGATGAAGTTATATTTGTGGCGTTACGTATTGCACACTTGCTCCAATCCAATCGACAAGTGTCGTAGTATCAAAAAATCGATCTTCACTATGCATCACCACAATGAGATAGTCGTGCTCATTGTGTCGATAAAAGCTCACAAGATTTTCTCCAGCGTTTTCTGTATATCCAGTCTTCAAACCTCCGAGTCCTTGAATTTCTCCCAAAAGTTTGTTTACATTGGTCAGTTTGTGGAAAATGGAGTAGTCAGTATCTGAAATAGTGATCTCTTTTGTTCCGACCATCTTTCGAAGATATGGATTTTCGATGAGCGCACGACCTGCAAGCGCAAGATCAAATGCCGTTGATTTTTGTTTGTAATCGTCAAATCCAGCTGGATTTGTGAAAAATGAACCCTTCATCCCCAGATCTTGAGCTTTTTTGTTCATGAGCACAATAAATTCATCATATCCATAGAAGTTCGCAAGAGCATATGCCGCATCATTTCCTGAATATACAAGCATGCCATACAATAAATTTTCAGCAGTGATATGTTCTCTTTCTACAAGATCCATTTTTTGTCCCTCCACATTTACATTTGATACAGTGATCACGTCATCAGGTTGAAAGATGTCTGCGGCAACTAACGCAGTTATGATCTTTGTTGTAGATGCTGGGAAAAGATGTGAATCGCTATTTTTTTTGTATATTGGGGTAAACGAGCTAATGTCAACAATATATGATCCTTGTGCGGTTATTGAGGGCAACGAGGAAGAATTTACATATGGAATTGGGTGAATGCTTATTGAGGGAGTTTTATGTTGTTGGGAAAAATACTCACGATTGAATGCAATGATTTGGAAATACGGATGCTGTCCTGGATAAAACAAGAATAAAAGACTAGTGACAATAAAATAAAAATAGAATCGAAAAGGCATAATAATAAGTTCTAAATACTAAATTACAAATAACAATTTTCACATATAGCACAAAATAATACTGTCAGTATATACAATCTTGAGATAAGAATGAAGCGATTAATCCTGAGGTTTGACCGAGATTCCAAGTTCTGCAAGTTGCGAATCTGCTACCTCTGAGGGGGCATCCATTACTGCAGTTTTTCCGCCAGAGCTCATTGGGAAAGCAATTGATTCTTTCAAAGAATTTTCACCCGACAAAATCATTACATGTCTATCGAGTCCAAGAGCAATTCCTCCGTGTGGAGGCGTGCCATATTTGAACGCCTCAAGCATGTGTCCTACATTTTCTTCTGTTTCCTCTTTAGAATATCCCATAATTTTGAAAGTTGCCTCTAGTATTTCTGGTTTGTGAGCTCGAATACTTCCGCCTCCGGCCTCATATCCGTTACAAACCAAATCATACTGGGTAGTTTGTATCTTGTCGATATTGCTACCAGAAAGATGTGATGCAAGAAATTCTTCTTTCGGCATGCTGAACGGATTATGAGTAAAAGTCCATCCGCTTTTTCCATCTCTTACTTCAGCAGTATCGTCGATGTTGACCTTTTTAAAAAACGGAAAGTTCACAACCCAAGCGAAAGCGAGAATGTTTTCTTCTTTTTCTTTCTCTGATCGGAGGTCAAATTTATCTTGACCGTATTTACTGATAGCGTCAGTATAGTCGATCACTGGAAATGTATCATGTTGCAATTTTCCTCCAACATGGTGAATTGCTTTTTTGACTATTTCTTCAACAGTTGCCATTACTTCGTCTCGATTAACAAAACTCATCTCAAGATCAAGTTGTGTATGTTCAAAGCCTCGATCGGCTCGCAAATCCTCATCCCTGATGCATCGTGCAAATTGAAAATATCGTTCAACTCCCGCAACCATCAAAAGCTGTTTGTATTGTTGGGGTGATTGCGGAAGTGCGTAAAATTTCCCTTGCTGAAGGCGGGAAGGAACGAGAAAGTCACGTGCTCCTTCTTTTGTAGACTTAGTGAGCATTGGTGTCTCAACTTCAGTAAATTTTCTCTCGTGCAATTCACTTCTCAATGCTTGAAAATAATCTGATCGAAGTCGAAGTGATTTTGACATTCGATCTCTTCTTAAATCCAAGTAACGATACTTAAGTCGCACTTCCTCATCAATATCGTGCCCATCAGTATCAATAGGGAGGGGGAGAGTGTTGGCTTTACTTAAAACCTCAAAACTTGTAACTTCAATCTCTATCTCTCCAGTTGGGATTTTTGGGTTTATTAGTTTTTCTGGACGTTTTTTTACTAATCCCTTGATGAGAACAACTGATTCAGGAGTAAGTGATTTCATTTTTTCGTCCCCAATAACTTGCACAATACCAGTTCGATCACGAATATCTAGAAAAACAATTTTTCGATGATCGCGCTTGGTATCAATCCATCCGAAGAGATCGATAGTTTTTCCGATGTGGAGTGGAGTGTCTATGACAGAAAGAATCTTCATATGTGAGATTATACCATCACTGGTGTCAGTTTTTTTCTTCAGAATCTGACTCTTTTGTAGGAGTTTCTGAGCCTTCTTCACCTTCTGGAACGACTGCTTTTCCGTCTTCTCCGATGATTTCTGGCTCGTCAGAGACTGTTTCAGGAACAAGCTCTTCTTCCTTGTGCTCGGTGACTGATGCAATCATTCTTTCAGGATCTTCTTTGAACTCAACACCATCAATTTTTGGAAGATCTGAAACACGAATAACATCGCCAATTTCATTCAAGGTAGAAATATCTACACTAATTTCGTTTGGAATATCAGATGGAAGAGATTCAATTGTGATTTCTGTCATTTGGGTGAGAAGAATTCCATGTTTCACTTCGACTGCTTCGGATTCTCCAAAAATGACAAGTGGTACCTGTGCCTCAATTTTTTGCTTAAGATCGATCTTTCGAAGATCAACGTGAAGAATACTCTGATTGACTGGATGAATTTGAATTTCGCTGATTAGGGTAGGAATTTCTTTGTCAGATACTTTTACGTACACGACATTCGTTTCACCAGCAGTCTTAAAGGTATCAACAAACTCCTTTAAATCTACTGAGATTGTGAGAGATTCAAAATCTTTACCATAAATATTTGCAGGCACTACTCCGGATTTTCTCAAAGAATGAGTAGATTTTCCGACAATTTCTCTCGGATTTGCAGTCATTACAATTTTTACTTTTGTAGATTTTTTGTCCATGGTATTGATTAAATAATATTGCCAGCAGACCTACAATCCTTTGACTGATTGTTGAAGACTACTTTTTTTCAAACTCTATCAGGAAAATTTTGTCAGATGAAATTGAGGTATTATAGATGATTTCACTATCCTTCGCAAGCGGAGAAAGATTGTGTCGAAGAATAGACATATTTTTGGGATATGTAAATATAAATTGAAAATCAGAGTTTTGGGAGCCAATCTGTTTT
Source organism: Candidatus Roizmanbacteria bacterium CG_4_9_14_0_2_um_filter_39_13 (assembly GCA_002788865.1). Lineage (GTDB taxonomy): Bacteria > Patescibacteriota > Microgenomatia > UBA1406 > GWC2-37-13 > UBA1450. The sequence continues at coordinate 22,211 of PFSC01000123.1, read as the reverse complement.
TGGAGAATGAGTTGATATGTGCCGTTTCCAGAAACGATTGTTGTAGGTAGGGAATAGGTTATTTGAATGGTTTTAGATTGTTGCGGTTCTATTGAAACAAGAAATCCAATAGTTTTAAACTCAAAATTGGTCTCATCATAGTCTTCGATATCTATTCCATCAACTTTGACAGATTCAATGAATGAGTTTGGAGCCATGAGAAGTTGGAAATAATTTTTATATGTTCCTCCTGGAAATACGCCTTTGTGGGAGTCGTTTGTATATGTTGCGGAATATGTATTCACGATAGCTCCACGAGAATCGATATCAACAGCAAGCTTCGTGTGGTTTGTTGTATAAAAATTTGCCTTATTTACTCCAAGATTTGCATCAAGGGGGAGCATATAATCAGGAATACAATGTAGGGCGTCAGAAAGAGAACAAGTGGGTTTTAATATTCTACCCGACCAATAGTTTTTTTCAAACAAAGTCTGAAGATCGGGATCAAGGGAGTAGAGCACAAGATGTTTTTGATCTAGAGATCTTTCTAATTCTTCAAATACAACTGGAAGCGATGCATCTTCAAGTCCAAAAAGCATTTGGTTTGTGACACTTGAAAGGAAACTCTTTTTTTGTTGTGATCCTGGGAAAAAATCCTCTTCAGCATGCAGTTGTGCTTTGATATAAAAGTTGTCTGAAGTGATCGATTCTTTGAAATCTGGAATGTACAGAGATTTGACCGACTTCAAAAGATTTTGGACTGCGGTTGTAGTGATCAGTATTCCTCCATCAAAGTCGGTTTCTCCGATCTCCTTCTCGAGGAAAAATTCGGCCGTATCAAAATTTTCTACAAAATCTCCAGAGAATGCCGAGTCTCTCAAAAACCAATGAGTTTGATTGAGGAATTTTGATATTGGATCTGGTGGGTCAACCTGAGCTATGAGTTGACCATCGGCGTCATACACATCGAAAACTTCTAAATTTTGAAGGGAGTAATCCTTCATGCGAAGAATTGCAAACGATCCGATAAAGCCGCCTCCTGGCCGAAGCTCCATATTGTTTGCAAAAAGAAGGAGATATTTTTTTTCCGTATCGTTTGCAAATAAACTGTCAAAATATGGCTGTGTTTCTTGAACAAGACGAAGTACCTGAGAAACTTTTTTCAAAGATTCCTTTGATTTCCTCAGTTCTTTTGTCCATTCTGGGAGTTTATTGATGAGGATTTGAACGTGCTCATTGAGTATGAGTATGTTTGATGCGATAGAATCACGTGCGATGAGTATTTGTTGATATTCACTTTCAGAACGATCTTTCAACATCAATCCATTCAAAAAAATCGTTGCATCCGTTCCTAATTTCTGTTGAGCTTCAAGTACTTGTTGGGCCGATTCATTCACCTGAAGAAGATCTTCAATTGGGAGAGCAATCGACAAAAAATGATATGTTGGTTGCGCAAATTGATACATTCGTTTGGAAAAATTCAGCGACGTAGATGCCAGTCGTATATCAGAGGTTGCAGATTGTCCATTAATGACGCTTTTTGCAGCTTTGTAATGATACAGAGTTGATACAGCAAGTGGTGGCAGGAACAATATTTGAGAAAGAAATATACAAAGAAATCCGACGAAAATGAGTGTTTTTGGTTGGCGAATACGAGTAAAAAACGGCACATGAAGTTGAGTATCCTTGGGGGCATGTGATTTTTTCTCTTGATGATAGATGTGGAGATAAGTGTCAGAAGTTCTTGAAAATGCAAACCATACCATTGTATCGATATCTTTTTCAAAATGTTCGATTGATGATTCGATATTGATTATTTTGACATGAGTGAGTTTGTGATCGTACGAATACGAGCTCAAAGTCATGGCGGTATTTTTTTGCCCAAACACAACGTACAGAATTTTTTTCTCAGTATCATTTTTAAACTCAGAAGGAATAATGAGGGAATAGTTAAGAAATATAATAATATTGAATTCTTTGTAAGAATCAATCATGCTTGGGCGGACTGTTGTAGCGACGCTCATATCATGAAGTTTCTTTTCGAGCTTTTGAAGAAATACCGTTTTTTTGGGCGAAATAATGAGCGCAGATTGATCATGAGTGTCGATTTCAGTTGTGAGTATCATATATATTTTGATCAATAGATTGAGACGGCCTCATCCAAAAAGGGAAAGATTACGTCTTTGATGGCTGATATAATTGTAATATGAAAAAGAAAATATGGAAACATGAGGATTTGGGAGAATGTATTTATACATTGAAAAATCAAAAAATTGTTCTTGTTGGTGGGTGTTATGATTTGCTTCATTTTGGGCATCATACATTTTTGCAAAATGCAAAAAACAAGGGAGATGTGCTTTTGGTTGCGCTTGAATCAGACGAGCACATAATGCACAAGAAAAATAGGCAACCTATTCATACTCAACAAGAGAGAGCGGAAATACTAGCTGCTTTGTCGTATATTGATGCTATAATTCTCTTGTCATATATGAGCCGAGATGATGAGTATCGTGAATTGGTACAAAACATCAAACCATCGGTGATCGCTGTGACGGCTGGAGATCCCCTTAGAGATAAAAAAGCTCGTTATGCTCAAAGTATTGGTGCAGAAATTGTAGAAGTGACTTCGCTTATACCTCGTTTTGCTACAAGTGCAATTATTGAAAGTTTTTCAGAATAAGTATGAGATTATTTTTAGGTGTTGAGATTCCAGAAAGTGCAAAGAAAACCATCCGTGATGCAATGCTACAAATTCGAGATGATTATCCAGAATTTTTTTGGATTCCTGAGGAGAATTATCATCTCACAGTGTTTTTTTTCGGAGAGAGGTCGGAGGAGAGGTTAAACGATGTCATTGAGGGTATTGAACAGACTCTTTTTGACGTAGACACTTCGGTGTTGAATATTTTTGGGATAAAAATATTTGTAAAAAAGGATATAGCTATCAACGTGGCGTTTGACAGAAATAAAACTCTCGAACTGGTTCACAACAGAATCATTATAGAAGTCGGAGAGCAGGTACCTCAGAAGAATGACAAATATACGCCATACACAACAATCGCAAAATATAAACTACCCTCAAAGCAACAGTATTTTCATCTCAAGAAAAAACTTGAAAAAATAAAGATTGATACTGGATTTCCACTCGATACGATTCACTTATATCAACGTATTGAAAAAAAACCATTTCCAGAATACCGTATTTTACATACGTTTCAACTACAACAAGCATAAGTCAATACGCTTCCCTACATTGATGTATTCTGGATTTAGGCTTTATCCTGCAATACTATCCCAGGTTTCTTTTGATACAAACTTTGTGAGTTTGACACCATCTTTGACTGCTTTTAATGCATATCGTACTTGAGTTGCTCCACTTTTTGTTTCTCTTTCGTACGTAACTTTTTCTACAGTTGACGAAGGTACTGAGACTTTCATTTTGTTTTTTACATCGTAAAATTCGATTTGATCCATTTTTATTTCACCCCCTTTCAGTATTAAAAACGAATAACTGACGAGATATCAAAATAATTATTTTTTGCTGATAAGAAAAGCCCTAACTGTATGGCAACCAATATAGTAGAAATAATGAGACTTTTCGAAAGATCCCTATTGAACACAACGGAGGATTCTTTTATATCTCCAAACAATACGCTACGAGTGGCATCTTGGTTAATTTTATGACCCTCTGTTGATATTGGAGTGGTAGATGAGAAATCTTTTGATTTGGTAACAACTTCTTTTTTTATTGATGGGACGCGAAGAACAAGAGATTTCCTTCTTTGAGCGGCATGGAGCTTTTGCTTCTTCGTTTTCTTTGGCATGAGGTCATTTAATCATATTGACACCTTATATGCAAGAGGTTACAATAGAAAATTCTTTGTTCAAATTTTTTATATAAATTCATCGTGCATAATGAACGGTTTGCAAGGCTTAGTGTATCTTGGGTTGTCACACGTAGATTAAATAAATCTGATTGACGCATCTATTATTTGTAGTCTACAATGTGAGTATTATTATTTTTTCAAAAAACACTAGACATGGATAAAAAAATATTAATTGTTCTAGGGGTGATAGTATATGCTCTTACAACATTTGCATCATATAGTTTCTTCAGTGCCCAGACATCAACAAAAAAAGTTTCATACGACGTTCCAACGGGCGGAAATACTACAGATGAAGACGGAGCGCCAAAAACTGAACCATGTCCTTTGAATGGAAAATTGTATTCGGAAGCACAAAAAGCTAAATGGGAGTCGAGAAGACCGCTGGCAATCATGGTACAAAATAATGTTGAAGCACGTCCTCAATCTGGATTGTCATCAGCTGATGTCGTTCATGAGGTTGTTGCAGAAGGTGGAATCACACGATTTTTGACATTATTTTACTGTGAAAATCCAGAAATTGTTGGTTCGGTTCGTTCTGCACGAATGTATTTTATACAGTTACTTCAGGGGTTTGGAGAGAATCCATTGTATGCTCATGTAGGAGGTGCAAATACGCCTGGACCAGCCGATGCTCTTGGTGAGATAAAAGATTTGGGATGGTATCAAAATAATGACTTGGATCAATTTGCTGTTCCATTCCCAAATTATTGGCGAGATTATGATCGACTACCGGGTAGAGCAACGGAGCATACTGTCTACACAAATACCGAAAAACTTTGGGCGTTTGCTGCCAAAAATCGAGACCTTACCAATGTTGATAAAGATGGTGTCGAATGGACCGAAGATTGGGAACCTTGGACTTTTAAAGGTGATGCAAAAGTGGAAGAGCGAGGAACGGTGGCAAAAATAAATTTTGGTTTTTGGGATGGCTCGCTTGGGTCTGATTATGTCGTTGAGTGGAAATATGACAAAATCACAAATACATACTTAAGATCAAACGGCGGGAAGCCACATATTGATTTCAATACAGATAAACAACTTTCTTCACGAAATGTTGTCGTAGCATTTGCAGATGAAAGTACCGCAAATGATGGATATGAGCATGGACAGCATCTATTGTATGATGTGATAGGAAAAGGTGATGCCATAGTATTCCAGAACGGATTTGCCATAGAGGGAACGTGGAAGAAGCCAAAAGAAGTAGACATGATGAGGTTCTATGATGCAGATGGGGCAGAAATAGAGCTTGTTGCAGGGAAAATTTGGATTGAGATATTACCAGAAGGAAACAAAGTTGACTTCTAAAGATTATGTTAGAAAATATCATCCCATCAAAGGTGCGGCGAAAAATACTCGAACTGTATTTTCATCATATTGATGATAGTTATTATCTTCGGGAAATTGTCCGTCTGATAGATGAGGAAGTAAATGCAGTAAAGCGCGAACTTGATATCCTTCATGATGCAAAAGTGCTTATTCGTGAACGTCGCACCAATAAAGTGTTTTATACACTTAACAAGAACTATATTTTGTATGATGAATTCCTGAGAATATTTACAAAATCCACATCGCTTGCGGATCTTCTCCTAAAAAATAACAGCAGACTCGGAAAGGTGAAATTCATCGTTCTTTCTACAAAATACGTCAAGCGAACTCCAATCAAAGAAGATGAAATTTATGCACTTTTTGTCGGAGTGATAGTCGTTCCAGAAGTTGAAAGTATTATGAACTCTGCAAAGAAAGAGTTTGGGTGGGAAATCAACTTTACCGTGATGACCGTTGACGAGTTTCAATTTCGCAAGAAGAACAATGATCCTTTCATCTGGAAGTTTCTGAAACAGCCAAAAGTAATGCTCGTCGGACAGGAAGAAGATTTGGTAAAATAGCCAATCATTATATTTGTAGTACTTTTATACATTGCATCACATGAAATATATTTCTTACACACTCATTTTTTTGATTGCAATTCTTGTTCTATGGATAGATCTACCAAGAACTATTCCTATTAAATTTGCTGCGTTTGGGCAAAACATAGATGTTGAAATACAACCTTTGGTAATTAACATTCAAGGAACAAGCTTTAGATACTTCAAAGAATTTAAGACTCAGCTAGGACTCGATTTAAAGGGGGGAAGTCATCTTGTATTTGAAGCAGATACATCAGCAATAAAGCAATCAGACCTAGAAGATGCCTTAAATGCTTCACGAGATGTCATTGAACGAAGAGTAAATATGTTTGGAGTGTCGGAACCAGTCGTTCGAACGATCAAAGCAGGGGATATATATCGAATTTCTGTTGATCTTCCTGGTGTGTATGATGTTGCCCAAGCTTCAGCGCTCATTGGCCAAACTGCACAACTTCAATTCAAAACGCAAAAATCAGAAGAAGATGTGGGGGAAATTGATCTTGATCCAGACTCAACCAAATCAGCACAACTTGCACTTTTCAATCTTACAGAAATCACCAATCTGACAGGAAAAGATGTAAAAAAAGCAACGGTACGATTTGACAGCCAAAATGGGCAACTTGAAGTTGCACTAGAGTTTACAAAAGAAGGTAGAAAAATGTTTGCTGAGATCACAAAAAATAACATTCAAAAGCAGGTTGGAATTTTTCTCGACGATGTGCTGATCTCAGCTCCAACGGTACAACAAGAAATTCGTGATGGAAATGCCGTCATTTCAGGAAGTTTTACAACAGATGACGTGAAACAACTTGCAGTTGCAATAAATTCAGGAGCGCTTCCGCTATCAATCAACCTTGTTGAGCAACGGAGCGTGGGTCCATCACTTGGGGCAATTGAAGTGCAAAGGAGTGTAACTGCAGGAGCGGTTGGGCTAGGGATGGTGATGATTTTTATGGTTGCATATTATGGTCGTCTTGGGATGATCGCAAATCTAGCACTTCTCATTTATGGTCTCATAACCTTTGCAATATTTCGCGCAGTCCCAATCGTTTTAACCTTACCTGGAGTTGCTGGATTTGTTCTTTCAATTGGTATGGCTGTGGATTCGAACATTCTCATTTTTGAACGAATTATAGAAGAACAACGAAAAGGTAAATCGTTTGATGCTACAATTCGCCTCGGATTTGGTCGCGCAATTGATGCGATAAAAGATGCAAATATCACGACGCTTCTTGTCGCATTTATTTTGTTTAACCCATTAAACTGGGAATTTTTACCACAGTTTGGATTGGTTCGAGGATTTGCTCTGACTTTGGCTGTTGGTGTGGCAACCAGTTTGTTTACGGGGATTGTGATAACTCGAAGATTAATACAATTTTTTTATAAAAAATAAAAACTATTCAATAAGCTTGTAACGCGCAATTTGTTAATCGCCAAGTCGGTACGTTTGAGATCGAAATGGCGATTGCACAAATTGACATTACTACGCTTATTCATTAAACTCACATATGATTAATTTTTTAAACTACTGGAAACTATATTTGACAATTTCAGTTTCGGTGATTGTGTTTGGACTTTTTGCGATATGGCAGTGGGGATATATTTACTCAATTGACTTTATTGGAGGTACAAATCTTGAATATCAGTTTGAACCAACAATCAAAGAAGCTTCAATTCAAAAAGCTCTTGCAGACAAAGAAATTGAAATTGTAGAGATTGAAAAACGATCAGACTCACAATTTTATTTACGTCTTCAGGCGATTGATGAACAGACTGAATTGAACCTCCGTACATATCTTGAGAGTGAAAATAAAACAAAGATAGAGGTCATTCGTAGTGAAACGGTTGGTCCGGTGATAGGTGCAGAGACTCTCAGAAAGACAGCTAGTGCTACCGCAATTGCCATAGTTGGTATCTTGTTGTATGTCGCCTATGCATTCCGTAATTTCAATTTTGCGGTTGCAGCAATCGTAGCACTTTTTCATGATGCACTTGTTGTTGTAGGGCTATACTCTGCACTTTCATACTTTTTTGGTGCAGAGCTTGATACTCTGTTTGTCACTGCACTCTTGACTACAATGTCATTTTCAGTTCACGACACAATCGTTGTGTTTGATCAAATCAGGGATTATCGTAAACGGTTTGGTACGGGAAACATTGAAGAGTTTGCAAACAAAGCTCTCACCGACACCATGGTTCGTTCTCTCAATAACTCATTCACGATCATGTTCATGCTTTTGGCACTCGTTCTTCTTGGGGGTAACACGATCCGATTTTTTGCCATAACGCTACTTATCGGTACGATTACGGGCACATACTCTTCGCCATTTGTCGCAACTCCTATTGCGGTGTGGCTTGAGAAGGTGAGAAAGTAAATTATCAAATAATGAGATTGTATGCTGGATCTTCAATTGATGGAAAGTTTAACAGCGCAATAAAATCCCCAAGCGTAAGCTCGTGGGTATTTTCATTCCCCGCTGTTTGCTGCGGGGTAGTTCATTCGTTCGGTAGTCATATGCAATATTGTTGAAGATAAACTTTGGCACTGGTCGGTAAACCCTGGCTTTTAAGAATAAATTTATTATACTTTTGGTATAGGTTGTCATTCCCGCGGAGGCGGGAATCCAAGCTAGATATACATTTTATAATGTAATTTTAGACTGGATCCCCTTCTTCAAGGGGATGACAAACAGTTGGACACAGAGGTCTAAATGAGTGTTTAGAGCTTAATGTAGCGCTAAAGAAGATTTATAGGTAAGAATTAGCTTACCAGTGCCTAAACTTTCGTGTTGGCTTGGACGTTGCTGACGTAATAGTATATACCATTTCCGGGATAAGCTGATAATACTGAGGAAATAGACACTATCAAAAAAAATTCTCTTCAAAAATGTTTTCCAAAGCATCTATATATATCAATGTTTTTCTATCTTGCCAATAGAGATCGTTGACTTCTTTTGTCTGGATCTGCTTTTGTACAATTTTCTGAAAATTCTTCTGAGCATCGAAAACGAACAGTTCCATCCTTGTCTTTTCGTCCTGATGTATGATAAGCGCCAACTTCGTAGAATCAGGTGACCAGCTTGCTTTATGTGTCCCGACATATTCTTTAGGATACTCCCGACGGAGATCGAACAGAATATTATCATATCTGTCTCCTACAGTGATTCCTGACTGGACGGCATAATGATGAGCGAGAATATATTGTTTGTCGGGTGACCAGGTGTGCCCAACGCCATAGTACAGTTTTTGCTTACCATCTTGCCGCAAGTTGAAGATATATACTGTTTCACACTCTGTCCCGCACCCGCGATACACCGCAAATTCTTCGTCATTTAACCACTCAATTGCTGGTCTTACTTGTGGATTTCCGTTTGATGCTGCAGTGCCCAGAATATTAGTATGACGAACTGCAAGTTTTTCTGTAGGGACAGTCTCTCTCCTCATCGCAGTTTTTTCTAAAACCATACCAGAGAAGACGAGGAAACAAAAGAAAAGCAACCATGCAATTTTTTTTAACGTATCAATCTTGTAGTCCATAGAAAAGTATATTGCCTATCTTTTTGATATATGTTGCTCTGGGAACTTGTTCTAAAAAATCTTCTTCAGTCATACTGTCATCGTGGAAAAATAATGATCCATCCGTAGGGTCAGCTATTTTGCTTTGGATTACAGCTGTGGCCGCTTCATAAGACTCAAACCATGCATCTCGATCTTCGGGATCAGGAAGAGATAAAGGATCTTCTAATTTCGGCCTTACTCGAGGATCAGTCAAAGATGCATACTGATCTTTATCCAAAATAACATCATGATAGTCATCGTATCTTTTACGGGGATCTATTAATTCTCCTTTTCCAATTCTGTTTTTGATAGACCAACCAACAGCAATCTTTACTTTTTTACTTTGATTGGCGGCTTCACCAAAAATAATTCGTGCAAGTAATATCTCTGGTGGATCATCTTCAAAATCCTTTGTCCACATCGGATCATCAACAGTCGGAATACGTTTTGGAAGTTTGAGAGTGAAGTCTCCCAGATTGAGGGTGACGGTATGGAGCATAGGAGTCCTATCTGCCCAGAGTTCTATGTAGTGAATGTCTTGTGATAATTCTTTTTGAAAGGAGTGCCCTTCTCGTTTTGCTCCAGAGAATACCTGTCCTGTCGTGGCATGCCAGTACCAGTTCTTCCATCGTTTGTTCTCCAGCTTTTCTTCTGTTTCACCGTCGACTACCAGTTTCGCATCATCTCCATCAAACCAATGCCAGTTGACGGCAATATCGACTGAGAGGGAATGGAGCGGGAGATTAATGAGTGCGAAAGTATACCAAGGTCGCCTGTCGCCGTCTTCTGCTTGAGTATTTAGTTCGAATACTATATTGTGCGAATCTTTGATGGGAATCACACTGTAGTCTTCAATGGTAGCACTGGGATTGGGTATGCATTTCAGGGTATGTTCCCCTTTGTTTAGTGCAAGAAGGAAGATGACGGTTTTTGCTCGCCCCTGCAATACAGTACCATTCCATGCAGGGGGAATATCGAACTTCTGATTCTTTTTTTCCGGCGGTATTTCTCTGAACTGAACGTCGTCGATCTCTACACGAAGATTTTCTCCTCCCCACAGACCAAGTAGTTTCCCTGACTGACAGCGGGCGGTGATAGAGATAGCATAGAGACCGAAGGTGTCTACAGGAATGTCAATAGATAGTGGCTTGATAATTTTTTTACCGAGCATATCCTCAGTATATATCAAATACTCTCAGACTACTATATGAAGAAGAAGTTTTCAAACAGGCTCTAAATTAAATTTTCTCCCATTAGATACTTTCTGATATACTACCTTTAGATATGAAACATTCTCAAATCAAATTTTCCTTACCAGTGACCATTATTCGAGAAGATAAAAGCTTTATTGCTTACACTCCTACTTTGGATATTTCAACTGCTGGCGATACATTTGAGGAAGCTCAACAAAGATTTGAAGAATTAGTAGAAATATTTTTTGAAGAAATTATAGAAAAGGGAACTGTTGAACAAGTATTGACAAATCTCGGCTGGCAAAAAAGGTCAAAAACATTTATCCCCCCATCGGTAATATCACATACTACAGAAACATTTTCTATTCCGACTCATCTTAATCCCTCTTAGGGTTTAATTCCCCGATGCTCTGCGTCGGGGTTGCCCGTATGTCATCCGCCAGCTGGCGGATCCAGACTGGATCCCCGATCGGAGTCGGGGATGACACGAGATACCTCGATGCTCTCTCGTCGAGGAGTATCATTTGTAAGATCCTGAATCAGGATGTAAAATGTCCCAAGAGTTCAGGATGACAATACAATATATGAATATTCAGACTTATCCAATTGGAGAGATGCAATCAAATTGCTACCTTCTTGAAAAAGATGGAAAAGCTCTTCTTATTGATCCGGGAGATACCGCGGATTTTTTGCTTGAAAAAATTCAAACAATGAGACTAGAACTTGTAGGGATCGTTGCAACACATGGGCATTTTGATCATATTATGGCTGTTGGGGAGATACAGCTTTCGTGTCCGACATTACCACTCCATATTCATGAAAAGGATATATTTCTTCTTAAACGAGTCATTGAAACTGCGCGACATTTTCTGAAATATGATCCAGTAGTTATCCCTATAGGTTTAACAACGAAGATAAAGTCAGGAAAATTAGTTATTCAGAATTTTCAATTATCTGTTATTGAAACACCAGGTCATACGCCGGGAAGTTGTTGTTTGTATTTTGAAAATGAGAAAGTTCTTTTTTCAGGTGATACATTGTTCAAATCGGGAATTGGGAGATATGATTTTTCGTATAGCGATAAGGAAAAATTGGAAAAGTCGCTTGAAAAGTTGCTAAAACTACCTGAAGAAACAATCGTTTATCCTGGCCATGGGGAAGAGACGTCTATACGTGATGAAAAAAACATCATTCAGATGTTTTTTTCATAGAGTTTAGTTTTTCAAGAAGAATGTCTCTTTCATTTTGAAGCTTCCCATCATCCACTTCTTCAAACAGTTTTTTGAGGATATCACCGACTTGAGGTCCCGGTTTAATATTGAGCGTTTTCATTACATCAGTCCCAGTGATTTTGAGATCATGTATTGAAAAGGGCACATTTTGTACTTCGCTTAGGCGCTTGATAAAAAGTTCAGTGCGCCAGGAAGATTCCTTTGCTCCAGAACCCAATCTGTCCCCCGTCCGAAGCGCGAGCATTTCATCTATATTTTCGACACCAATCTGTCGGATAAATCGTCGTACTGCCTTGTCTGATTGATCTTCAGATATGGTAAACTGATGGTGACGCACAAGCAAGACAAGTTGTTTCTTTTCCTCCTTTGAAAGTTTGAAGCGATTCGCGATCTGCTCAGCTTGTTTTTCACCGACCACCTCATGATTATAAAAGGTGATGATTTTCGTTTTTTCATCTTTCTGATACGTTTCAACTTTTCCTACATCATGAATAAGAGCCGCAAAGCGAGTTATCACATTTGCAGAAGGACAATGTCGTAGTGATTCGACCAGATGGGTACCAACATCATAAATATGATGTCTTTCGGGACTTTTTTGATCAACACCAAAACTTGCTTCGACCTCAGGGAGAATATTTTTTAAAATGTGGTTGTTTCTAAGAAATAGGATTCCTTCAGCTGGGTTTTTTGAGCTGAGTATTTTGAAAAATTCATCTCGAATGCGTTCCCAGGAAATACTAGTGATGAGATGAGAATTTTTTTGTATCGAGTCTTTCGTACTTTTTTCTATAAGAAAACCAAGTTGTGCAGCTTGTCTTACAGCGCGCATGAGTCTTAGCGCATCTTCTTTCAGGCGATTATTTGGGTCTCCTACAGCTCGGATGATTCGGTCTTTAATATCCTTTTGTCCGTCAAATGGGTCATATAATGTTTCTCCATCATAGGCGATCGCATTGATAGTAAAATCACGGCGCGCTAAATCTTCATTTAAATCCTTTGACCACTCAATTTTATCTGGATGACGGATATTAGTGTATTCTGATTCTTTCCGATGGGTTGTGACTTCAAGTACAAGATTGTCATCTTCATGTTTCAAAGGAATGCCGACAGTACCAAATTGATTGTTGTAATAACTATGAGGAAAGTGTTTCATAATCTGCTCTGGAGTAGCATCAGTCGTGAAGTCCCAATCATTGACAGGATGATCCATTATTAGTCCTCGGACTGTTCCACCAACGAGGTATATTTTATACCCTGCGTTTGAAAACTGTTTCATGAAGTCGGCTATGAAGTCTGGAAGTTTGAGCATGATGTTATTATACCTCTAATCTTGAACCGCGTAAAACACGTTATTCTCGAACAAAACCTTTCAATAGATCAAGGTTCTTTTTATCAGGACCTTGTTTGTCAAAACCAGGCGTTTCAATGATAAAAGGAATCATTTTTGTTCGAGGATCATTGAGAAAATTGGTAAATACTTCAACTCCAACATATCCTTCTCCGATATTTTCGTGCCGATCTCTGAGATCTCCTAGCTTGTCCTTACTATCGTTCATATGCACCACCTCAAGTCGATCGAGCCCTATTTTTGTATCGAACTCATCAAGAAAACGTTTATAATTTTGTTTCGATCGCAGATCGTATTCTGCTGCATGAAGGTGACACGTATCGAGACAGACTCGAATACGGGGATTGTTCACGTCTTGTATGATTTCGCAAAGCTGATCAATTGTTTGGCCAATTTTTCTGTTTCCTGCGTTCTCCAAGATGAGGAGCGATTCCCCTGGGGTATTTTCCAGCACAGAATTGATATTTGTGAGAAGAGTTTTGTAATTTTTTTTATCTCGGCATGAAAGGGTTTTATTGTCATTTTTGAAAGATCCTGTATGGACAATGCTCCCGAGAACATCAAGTTGTGGAGCAAGAGAAAGTTCATGAATCAAGGCTTCGACAGATTTTTTCCCAGTCTGATCTGGATCCGCTAGATTTATCAGATATAAAGCATGGAAAAATATTGGATCGACCCCACTTGTTTTTTTTGCATCGAGAAATGTGGTAATATCATTTCTTGAAATAGTAGATTTGCTCCATGTGCGAGGAGAGGAAGAGAATATTTGCAGACAATTTCCTCCTTTGTCTTTAATGCTTTTTATCGCGTTGAGAAGACCTCCACTAATAGAAAGGTGTGCTCCAATACGAAGTGTCATGTCGCATTGTATCATTTCCTACTTGACATAAATTAGCAGAGTTGCTATATTATTGCTAATAAAGAGAAAAATGAGTATTCTTATTGTATTCTCAACCTGTGTTGGGAATCATTGTTGAATAACAAAATTTCGTAGTATGGATGAATTAACACAGCGGCAAATAGATATTTTGACCGCAATAATTAGAGAATATACTGAAACTGGCCAATTGGTCGGTTCGGAGATCATTGAAAAAAAGTACAAACTTGGTGTTTCGCCTGCCACGATCAGAAATGAGATGGTGGCTCTTGAGAAGAAGCACTATTTGCAAAAAACTCATTTTTCGTCAGGAAGGCTCCCATCACCAAAAGGATATCGATTCTTTATCAACAATGTGATGAAGGAAAAAGAGCTTTCTACTGTTGATGAGGTTGCATACAAACATAGCATTTGGGATGAGCGGCAAAAAATGTATCGAATGCTTTCTCAAGCAAGTAGAGTTCTTGCACAAAGAACTGGGCTCCTATCATTGGTAGCCACAAATTCTGGAGAGCTATATTGTGCAGGAATGTATCATCTTTTGGAAGATGTTGGTATGTTTGAGGCACCAATCTCCCGGATGATCATCGAGAGACTCGACGAAGTGAACTTTTGGGCAGAGATATTGCGCCAAACTCATGTGAGCTCTGATGAACTGTATTTCATTTTGGGGCCAGATGATTTTCGCGATCCAATTTTTGATTCTTGTGCAAGTATATTTGGAGACTTTGAAGCAAATGACGTGCGTGGAATTATCGGTGTCATCGGCCCAAAGCACATCAAATATGAACTCATTGCGCCACAAATTCGATTCTTTTCAAAACTTATCGAAGATATGATGAAAGAACAGAAATTGACAGAATAACATTACAAATACTATGTATATGAAAACAAAAAAACACAAAAAAGAATCTGAGGAAATAAAACCAATAGAGATTCATGATGAAATAGATGTCCATACAGAATGTGTAGAAAAATATGAAGATCTAAAAAAACAATATCTCAGAGCGCTTGCAGATTACAAAAATCTAGAGCATAGAGTAGAGCAAGAGCGGTATCGGATGAGAGATGCTGCAAAACGTGAAGTTATTGAGCAGATGCTTCCAGTTCTTGACAATCTTGATCAAGCTGAAGTATTCAATGATGACCCAGGACTCAAAATGATCAGCAATTCATTTCAGCAGTCCTTGAAAAATTTGGGAGTTGAAGAACTACAACTTCTTGGATCTGAGTATGATCCTGCGACCTCTGAAGCTATCGAAGCCGTGGTCGGAGAGAAAGACAACATCGTTGTTGGAGTAGTCCAAAGAGCGTACAAAATGCATGGATCACTCATCAGACACGGAAAAGTAAAAGTGAGCAAAATAGCAGAAAATTAAACATGTAACATTATTAATTAATTATTAACCATTTACCTATGTCAAAAACAATTGGAATAGATCTCGGAACAACGAACTCGGCAGTTGCGGTCATGGAAGCCGGAAAACCAAAAATTATTTACTCTCAAGAAGGGCGCAATGTGATTCCTTCGGTTGTCGACCCAACAAAACGAACGGTTGGAGATGTTGCAAAACGACAACTTGTGCTGAATCCTATGAGAACAGTTTACTCAATCAAACGGCTCATGGGGAGACGTGTAGGAGATAAAGAAGTGAAAAAGGAGCAAGAATTTCTTCCTTATAAAATTGTAGAAGGGAAAGAGGGAAGAGTAGTTGTTGAAGTTGAAGGAAAAAAATATACTCCTGAAGAAATATCTGCAATGATTTTGAAAAAAATCAAGGAAGATGCAGAAAGTTATCTTGGAGAAAAAGTGGATAAAGCAGTCATTACAGTCCCAGCATATTTTGACGATGCACAGCGCCAAGCGACAAAACAAGCAGGAGAAATCGCGGGACTTACTGTAGAACGGATCATCAATGAGCCGACTGCTGCAGCATTGGCATATGGACTCGAAAAGTCTCACGCACATACAATCGCGGTATATGATTTAGGCGGAGGAACCTTTGATATCACAATATTAGAGCTTGGTGATGGAGTATTTGAAGTCAAAGCAACCAATGGAGACACG
Organism: Candidatus Roizmanbacteria bacterium CG_4_9_14_0_2_um_filter_39_13; assembly: GCA_002788865.1. Classification (GTDB taxonomy): domain Bacteria; phylum Patescibacteriota; class Microgenomatia; order UBA1406; family GWC2-37-13; genus UBA1450. The sequence continues at coordinate 6,162 of PFSC01000123.1, read as the reverse complement.
CATCTTGGTGGAGACGACTTTGATCAAATCCTCATCAATTATATTGCTGATGAATTCAAGAAAGAGCAAAATGTAGATCTTCGAAAAGACACGCAAGCGTTACAACGGTTAAAAGAAGCAGCTGAAAAGGCAAAGATCGAGCTTTCATCGTCACAAGAAGCGGAAATAAATCTTCCGTATGTGACAGTCAAAGACAATCAACCTCTTCATTTGGTACAAAAAATCAGTCGTGCAAAACTTGAAACTCTCGTGGGAGAGCTCATTAAACGCACCTTCGGACCAGTTCGTGCATCTTTGAAAGATGCAAAGCTTGAAGCAAAAGATATTAATGAAATTATCATGGTCGGAGGTATGACTCGAATGCCAAAGATCGTTGAAGAAGTAAAATCATTCTTCGGAAAAGATCCAAATCGATCGGTCAACCCAGATGAAGTTGTTGCAATCGGAGCTGCAATTCAAGCAGGAATTCTCAGTGGAGATACAAAAGATGTGGTTCTTCTTGATGTGACTCCACTCACACTCGGAGTTGAGACACTTGGCTCGGTTATGACGCCACTTATTGAGAGAAACACCACAATCCCATCTTCAAAATCTGAAGTTTTCTCAACTGCACAGGACAATCAAACTCAAGTACAGATTCATGTACTCCAAGGAGAGCGACCTATGGCAGCAGACAACAAATCCCTTGGAACATTCACTCTTGACGGGATTCCTCCAGCACCACGCGGAGTGCCTCAGGTTGAAGTGATATTTGATATTGATGCCAATGGTATGTTGACGGTGACCGCAAAAGATAAAGCAACAGGTAAATCACAAAGCATCACCATTCAAGGAGGAACAGGACTTTCTGATTCAGAAGTTGAAGCGATGAAAAAATCTGCTGAAGAACATGCTGAAGAAGATGAAAAAGCCAAAAAGATCATCGAAGCAAAGAACAAAGCAGAGCATATAGTATATACTTCAGAAAAAGCTCTCAAAGACGCGGGTGACAAAGTTCCAGAAGATGTCAAAAAAGAAGTGGAGGAAAAGACTAAAGAGCTCAAAGATCTGACTGAAAAGGAAGGAGTGACACCTGAAGAACTTGACGGAAAAGTAGGCGAACTATCTGAAAGTCTTCAGAAGATCGGAAAAGCCGCATATCAATCCCAAACTCCTCCAAACGAAGAAGGCAAAACAGAAGAAGAAGCGCCATCAGAAAATAAGGAAGATGAGAAGAAAGAAACAGTAGAAGAGGGTGAGGTTGTTGAGTAATATTTTGCACATTATTTAACTGCAAAGGGCGCTTTAGTTCATGCGCCCTTTGCTTGTATGAGAAACAAATATGAATTACTACGAAGTACTCGGTGTGTCAAAAAATGCAACAGCGCAGGAGCTGAAATCTGCCTATCGTAAACTTGCGCTTAAATGGCATCCTGATAAAAATAAAGCAGAAGGTGCAGAAGGAAAATTCAAAGAAATAAACCAAGCATACGAAGTATTATCGGATGCAAAAAAGAAAGATATGTATGATCAAGTGGGTCATGAAGGATACACAAGTTCTCGTGGACGTGGAGCTCCTGGAGGTCAAGGCGGAGGTGATGGACAACAATATGGATATTATTCAAATATGGGAGGAGCCGGTCAAAGTGTGAATTTTGATTTTGGTGGAGTTGACCCGTTTGATATTTTTGAACAATTTTTTGGATCTCGCGGATCACAAGGAGGTAGACCACGCGCTCGAAGATCTTCATATCAGATGAATCTCACATTTGATGAAGCAGTACATGGGGTGACAAAAAAAACAGTCATCAATGGAAAAGAAACTTCAATAAAAGCACCAGCTGGAGTAGATACAGGAACGCGCATCCGATATTCAGACTTTGATGTCGTTGTTCAGGTTGGGAAAAGCACAGAGTTTAAACGTGATGGTCAGGATCTATATTTTGAGCATGAGCTTAGTATTCCTCAGGCAGTTCTCGGAGATATTATTTCAATCAAAACAATTGATAAGCCGGTCAAGCTCAAGGTGAAACCCGGTACTCAATCAGGAACAATGACGCGTCTTCGTGGACAAGGAGTGCCACATCCCAACTCAAACCAAAGAGGCGATCAATACGTGATATGGAAAGTGAAAATACCCCACAATATTTCTGGAAAAGCAAAAAAACTTATAGAAGAGTTGAAAAATGAGCTATGAAGATCCAGTCGAATACTCAAAATTTCATAAACTACAAAAAATACCTTCAGGTAATAAAAAATATTGAACAATTTTTGGATAGTCGAGGATATCTCAAGCTCGAGCTTCCAGTTCTTTCTCCCGCCTTGATTCCCGAAAGCTATCTTGAGGTATTCAAAACAGAATTTCGTTATTTTGAGACGGATGAAAAACTTTTTCTTACATCTTCTCCTGAATTATTTATCAAACGGTTGTTGTCAGACGGAATAGGCGACTGTTATTTCCTTGGGAATCTTTTCGAAATTCTGAACCCAATTCACCAAAGCACCAGCCAGAGTTTACTATGCTTGAGTTTTATAACGTAGGTCAGGATTACAAATATATGGCTTCAGAGGTTCTTGATATGCTGAGGAAAGTGAGTGAAGTTTTGTTTGGAGGGAGTGAAATCAATTATCAAGGAAAGAAAATATCATTTGAAAAATGGGAAGAGCTGACCGTCGCAGAGGCTTTTGAAAAATATGCACTCATACTTCCAGATGAACTATTTGACACAGAAAAATTTATAGCAAAAGCAAAAAGCAAAGGATATGAGACTCATGGATTTTCATTTGAAGATGTCTGGCCCCAGGTATATGCACAAGAAATCGAAGGTCATCTTGGAACACAAGGATATCCGACTGTACTATACGATTATCCTGTTCAGTTTGCTGCGCTATCAAAGCCAAATAGTGATGGTAAAACAGCTCAGAGATTTGAGTTTTATATTGAGGGACTAGAGCTTGGAAACTGTTTTTCAGAACTCACAGAACCCAAACTCCAAAGTAAGCGATTTATTGATGAGGATAAAGAGCGCAGTAGATCTGGTAAAATAGAGCATCCAGTTGATTGGGGATTTATTGAAGCTATGGAGAGGGGACTTCCGGAAAGTACGGGAATTGCGATTGGAGTAGAGAGATTGGGAATGATTTTTACAAATGTTTGTTCTATTTCAGATATACAATTAATAACAATTTCATAGATTCATATGTCAACACAAGCAGGTAATTTGAAAAGAGGAGAGTTTTTGAGACATTTAGGTGAAATTTGGCATGTCCAAAAAACCGAGTTTTATTCACCGGGAAAAGGTTCCGCGTTGATGAGAACAAAGCTCAAAAATGTAACTTCAGGAAAAACTATTGACTATAATTATAAATCCAATGAATCTATTGACACTGTTGAGGTTGGAAGTATGGAAATGCAATACTTGTATAAAGATCAAGAGAAGGCATACTTTATGAATAACGAAACATTTCAGCAATATGATGTAGCTCTCTCTGTTATTGGAGATGTGATTAATTACTTCAAAGAAGGTGAAACGATGTATGTATACGTCCATGATGATAAAACGCTCAATATTCGACCCCCAGTAAGTGTCAATCTACAAGTTGTGCAAACCGAGGTTGCCGCACGTGGAGATACAGTAAGTGGAGCGAAAAAAGAAGCCGAGCTGGAAACAGGAGCCAAAGTCATGGTGCCTTTGTTTATCAAAAAGGGAGAAGTAATCATAATAAATCCCGAGACAGGCGAGTACACTGGTCGAGCGCAGTCCTAATTCATTCATCATAAATCACAATTCCTATTTTCATAATAGATATCATATATTTAATTCAGTATGTTAACAGTAGGAAAACTACTCTCAAAAATAAGAAACGAAAAAAGTATTTCGTTGGAAAAAGCAGAAAAAGATACGCGGATTCGGATGAGATATCTTACAGCACTGGAAGATGAAAATTGGAAAATATTTACATCTCGTGTATACATTGCCGGATTGATACGAAGCTACTCAACATATCTTGGTATAGATCCTGAAAAAGCAATGGCATATTTTCGTCGTGACTATGGAAAGCTAGAACAAACTACATTTAAGAAAAAACTTCCTCGTCTGCAGTTCTTGCCAGAAACACAGAAGCTTGTAATCGGAGCAGTATCAATCATTGTCCTATTTTTTGTGTTTTACTTTGGATACCAAATTAAGCTATACGTATCTCCACCAAAAATCACTATAATTTCTCCAGAAAAACACACATTTCGTAATGTCGAAAAAATTGCTATTGTTGGACAAACGCAGTCAGAGTCCGTGGTGACAATCTTTGGTGAGGAGATTTTTCCTGATGAGTTCGGTACGTTTAGATATGATTTTCCTTTAAAAAAAGGAGAAAATATTCTTGAAGTTCATATCGAAGGTGCGAATGGAAAAAGCGCAAGTCACATAGAAAAATACATACGTGAGTAGATTATTATCTGAAGGTTTTATAAAGCTCTTTGATCGTACGACAATTTTCAGAAGAATATATGTTGTTAAATTTAAGCCGTTTTGATTCTTTTAATACCTTTGTTTGACTATATACTGCGCGTATTTCTCCCAGTAATCCCATTTCTCCAGTGAACAGGGTTTGAGCTGAAATTGGAATATTCTTTATAGAAGATATCACTGCCGCGGCTATTCCAAGATCTGCAGCAGTTGATTTTATGTCGACTCCACCGACGACATTGATGTACAAATCATACGTACTGAGAGAGAGGTTTAAATTTTTTTGGATTACTGCAAGAAGAAGAAGGACTTTGTTGTAGTCAACTCCTTTGACTACGCGCCTTGGCATTGACAAAAATGTTGGTGAAGCCAGAGCTTGGATTTCAAAAAATAATGGTCTTCTGCCTTCCATTACGCCAACGATCGATTTGCCAGGAACGTGAAGTTCGCGATCATCATCTACAAATGCAAGTGGATTGTCGATTTCAACAAGTCCCAGTTCTTTCATTTCAAAAATACCAATTTCATCGGTTGAACCGAATCTATTCTTGTTTGCTCGGAGGATTCGAAAGTTTGAGATACGTTCACCTTCAAAATGAAGTACAGCATCTACCATGTGTTCAAGAGTTTTTGGACCTGCGATATCTCCGTCTTTTGTGACATGTCCCACAATCATGATCGGGATACTGGTTTCTTTTGCAAGACGAATGAGTTTGGAAGTTGCTTCTCGAAGCTGAGATATGTTTCCTGGAGGACTATCAATTTCTTTTGAATACACCGTTTGGATAGAATCGATGACAATCACTTCAGGTTTTGTTTTCATTTTATTAATCCCCTCAATTATGCCCTCAACCTGAAGAGTATCTGAAAAAATAAACGCTGTTAGATTGAGTTTGAGTCGATCTGCCCGATCTTTGACCTGTTCTGCAGATTCTTCACCAGAGATATACACAGTACTGAGATTCTTCAACCCTTGAAGAAGTAAGGTAGATTTGCCTACGCCAGGTTCACCGGTGAGAAGTATTGCCGAGCCTTTCACCATGCCACCTCCCAGAACTCGATCAAACTCAAACATACCTGTTGATACGCGGCGATTATCGAGCGGTTTTATCTTTTGGAATGAAGTGTGTGTAAATGATTGAGTTTCCTTGGTTCTCGTTTTGCTGGGTTCACCTATACCTCGGGCTTCTTTGAAGGTTTCCCACTGATTACAACTTGGACAGCGACCCATCCATGTTGCAGAACCTTCCCCACAGTTTGAGCATATAAAAAGAGTCATAGCATATTGTACCTCACAATTATTGCTGAATAATAAATATGGATTTATGATTCATGAATCATAAATCATAAATCATCACAATAGCCCAGAGTAACTGCGTTCTCCAAATAGTAAATTCTTCTAGGGCTTGACGTAAACAAAATGAAGGTCTCATAATAATTGTAGTAAAACAATTATTCATTACGAGACCTTCATATGCAGTATACCAATGTCACATTCAAATTAACAGATGGAAGTTTGTTTAGTTTACCTAGACGGTTTAGAAGACACAAAGTTACCCTCCTTGAAAAGCTTCATCAGGTTGTGGATGGGAGAAATAGACAGGGATTACGACATCCACTAGTGTAGTGTCTTTAAAATAGCTTTACCACGATTAACTTTAGTAATAATCTCATCAGCGGTTTTTGTCCATACAAATGGTTTTGGATGAGCATTGTT
>PFSC01000183.1 GCA_002788865.1 Candidatus Roizmanbacteria bacterium CG_4_9_14_0_2_um_filter_39_13 | reverse complement strand
AATTTTTAAAGTTGCTCCTGCAACTGGTTGGGATTGTCCAAGAGCTGAAATACTTGTGATGTTTAGAGAAATCAACAGCCCAACTTTTCATACTCAAATTATCGGAAGAATCAAAAGAATGCCAGAGGGTCATCACTACGAAAAAACGGAATTAAACAAAGCGTATATTTACACAAACTATAACAAAGGCCACATTAGAAATATCAAAGAGGTAGAAAATCAAAACAAGCTGCCTATTTATTACACAAAACTAAAAAAGAACATAAAAAGAATTGTTTTAGAAACAACCTATCACAATAGAGTTGATTTTAATACGCTTACGCCCCCCCCGTTGTGGCAAAAGTTTTTTCTTGAAATAATGGATCAAGAATTTAGAACGAAGCTCCAATTCGTTGCGGAAAATAAAAAAATCATAAAATCACAGATTGATCTTGCCTCAACCAATGTAAGTAATCAGATTATTATAAATGCAGAAATTGAAAGTTTTGATAATTTTGTTCAAGAAATAAAAGAAAAAGGGCAAAACCTAGATTATCATTTTTCACAGTTAGATGTAGAGAGGCTTTATAACTTGCTTTGTTTTGAGGAACTTAAAAAACAAGGAGACGAAGAAGCTAAATATAATCCTTCACGATCTTGGGGGCAACTGAAGTCCGCAATTAATGTTTGGTTTAATACAAGATTCGGGCTTGATAGACCAGTTTATTATCCAATCGTTGTTAATGAATTATTAAAAGAAACAAGCAAGCTAAAAACGACTATCAGCAAAGCGTTAAAAGAATTCAGGAATAAATACGAAATAGAAATAAGAGAGAAAGAAGAAAAAGATACTTTTGATTTAGAATTGCCGGGACAAGAAACAATCTTTACTGAAGATTTTGAAAAAATTGATGGCATAAACAAGAATGTTTACGAGGATTTTTATAATAAAAAACAGTATCTTGGAAAAGAGAATGAGGAGAAATTTATAAAATTTTTGGAATCACAGAAAAATATTATTTGGTGGCACAAACAAGATGATAACGGAAGAAATGTTTTTGCTATTGAATATTTTGACACACAAGAAAAGAAAAAAAGACTTTTCTATCCCGATTTTATCACCAAAACAAAAGATAAAATCTATTTATTAGATCCCAAAAATGATATTACGGCAAAAAGTCAAGAAACTGCGGACAAAAACAGAGCACTTCAAAAATGGATCAAGAAGAATCAATCAAAATACAATTTTGAAATAATCGGTGGAATAGTGAATGAAAAATATCCAAAATGGAAAATAAACAGAAATGAAAAGTATATTTATGAGAATGATACAGATTGGAAAACTTTAGATTTGAAATAACGATATGGATTTTATAAACTCCGAGGATTATAAAAAGATTTTTGTCTTTCATGCCTCTATCCTTAACCGAATTATTGCCCGAGAAAGCGGCTCGCTTGAGTTCAAAGAATCGTTTAATTGGCTGTCAAAAGACAAGTACGCAAAGAGTATGGCGGCTTTTGCTAATAACAAGGGTGGATGTATCGTTTTCGGCATTAAAGACCTACCGCGTGAATTAGTCGGATTGCAAAGCACTAATTTTGAAACAACCGATGAGGCAAAAATCACCACATATCTTAATGATGTCTTTTCACCGGAGATAATATTTGAAAAATTTGTCGCTGAAGTCCAATCAAAAAATATAGGCATACTGTATACTCACCAAGCTAAAAATAAACCAGTTGTGTGTTCTAAAAATGATGGTGATCTGAAAGAGTCAGATATTTATTATCGGTATAACGCAAAAAGCGAAAGGATAAAATATCCTGAACTTAAATTTTTGCTTGATCAGATAAAAACGGAAGAAAATAAAGTTTGGATGGAACATTTTGAGAAAATATCGAAAATTGGACCAACAAACGCCGCTATTCTCGATATTTTGGGCGGAGAAATAATTGGACAAGGTGGCACATTGGTCATAGACAAAAAATTGGTTCCAAAACTTAAATTTATTAAAGAAGGTAATTTTCAGGAAGGCGGAAAACCAGTTTTAAAATTGATAGGCGATGTAAAGCCGGTTTCCGTTGTTGTTGGAAGGGGTGGTAAAAAGTCGATTGGTGATGTAGGTATGCAAATAACAGATGACCCAAATGCTCCCGCAGTCAGATTAGAGGAAGAGGAAATTTTGAAGAAAAAATACCCCCTTGATTACACGGCATTAACAAATGGGCTACTTGCGAGGTACACAAATTTCAAAAGAAATAATCAATATCACAAATTGAGAAAAGAGTTTATGAAAGACAAGAAGTTATGCCGAACACGCTATCTTGACCCAAACAACACGGGGAGTTCGAGAAAAGATTTTTACAGTCCGTTGATTTACAAAAAATTTGATAAGCACTACACTAAGAAGAAATAAGCCCGCCGAAAAATCCGTCCCCGTCCCGTTTGGTTTCGTTCAGCAGTTTTTGATAAAATAGGTTCGAACGAAACTGTAAAAACACACCATCATTTTTCTCCATATTTTATGATCTCCACAGTAATCATAGCCAAAAATGAAGAGGCAAATATTGCCTCATGTATTAAATCTGTTTTATTCAGTGATGAGATTGTTATCATCGACAATGGATCTATAGACGACACTGTAAGTATTGCAAAGAAAATGAAGGCACGAGTTGTCGAGTTTCCTCTCGAAAAAGACTTTTCCAATCTTCGAAATAGAGGATTGGAGGAAGCTCAGTTCGAATGGATTCTATGTATTGACGCAGATGAGAGGGTTTCAGAAATATTGAAACATTCGATTCTTTCAGAACTGGCGAGTCCTCGATATTCTTCATATTTCCTCAAACGTCGTGATCATTTTTGGGGAAGCATCATGAAGTATGGGGAGGTTCGGAATGCATATGTGCGGGGATATATACGACTGATGAAGAAGGGTGAGGGAAAATGGAGTGGGGTAGTCCATGAAATATATCAGGACAGTAAACCAAGCGGGTTTTTAGAGGGTTTTATAGAGCATTATCCACATGGGTCGCTGAGTGAATTCATACGGGATGTAAATCAATATAGCTCACTTCGTGCAGAGGAACTTCACAAAAAGAAGAAAACAACCAATATGATTGAAATTTGCATAGTTCCAATATTCAAGTTTTTCTATACGTATATACTAAAGTTTGGATTTTTTGATGGCCATGCAGGTTTTGTGTACTCTTTCCTTATGAGTTTTCACTCGTTTCTCGTTCGTTCAAAATTGTATATGATGAAATCATGAGTCGTCTTCTGAAATATATTTTACTTATCACCTTGGCTCTTTTTAGCTTTGGTCAACTCGGGAGAATACATATTCCTGATCAACCGATTTACTTTTATATCTACGAACTATTCATGGTGGCGAAAATATTCCTCATGGGGCTTATATCAAAAAGAGAAATTTTTAAGAACTATAATTTCCGCCATCCAGCAAACTATTTCTTGATTTGGATGGGGTGTAGCTTTCTCATTTCCCTCTTTTATTATTCAAGTCAGGAAAATAGTATCGCTATTTTATACGCATTACGACTCCTCATGTATGGTGTATTTTTTTTCTATCTCAGATATTGTTTGAAATTATTGTCGATACGACTTGATCGTGGCATTGTATATATTTCAGTATTTATTTTCTTAGGTTCAATTCTTCAATACTTTTTATATCCGAATATTGGAAATATTGCATATCTTGGTTGGGATCCGCATATTTCACGTCTTTTTGGTGTATTTCTTGATCCACCAATTGCCGCAGCGATCTTTTTCCTTGCGGGTTGGTTTTTATTGTCTCGGTTTCTTCGAGAACGAAAAAAAATATATGCTATTTTTTCAATTCTTATTTCGTTTCTTCTGATTGTACTGACTTACTCTCGAGGTGCATTTCTTGCTCTCTTTGGAACGATGCTTTTCTATGGTATTTTTCTGAAGCGCTATGTGGCAATTGCCATTGCAATTATGGCATTTGGTTTGTTGATATTACTTATTCCAAAAGCACAAACAGAAAGTATTAATTTATTGAGAACAACTTCAATCTCGGCACGCCTCGAAGATTACCAGAAAGGAATCGAAATATGGAAGAAGAGCCCAATACTAGGAATAGGGTACAATCATATTCGTTTTGAAAAGGAAAAATATATACATAAAGTATTTGTTGAGAGTTATAACCCATCACATGGAATTGCTTCATTTCATTCAAGCTTCATGATCGTTCTGGTTACCGGAGGGGTAGTTGGACTGATTTTATTTCTATACATTTTATTAGATCTGGCCAAAAAGAGTACATTTATGATGATTGCAATAGTATTTTTGAGCATTTTGTCGTTTTTTGACAATGTGCTCTTGCATCCTTTTGTGATATTTTTCCTCGGGGTTTTGTACCTCTCGGACTCAATGACGGAGAAATCACTTACTCATCCCGTTCGTATGTGACAGTGATCGATGAATTGGTGCTATTTCCTGCGATATCTACTGCTGAAAATTCTAGCGTATTTGATCCTTCTTTGAGTCGAATAGATGTGACGAACTCTCCTTGAAGATCTACTACAACTGGAGAATTGTTCAAATGAACGGTAGTGTTGTTGTCTGTTTTTCCTACAATTTGTAAATCTTGTTTCTTGACAGTATCTCCATCGTGAGGGGTTTCGATTTCCAATACGGGGGCGTCTCGTTTATATATCACTGTAAAGACTTCGGATTTCTTGGAATTTTTCCCGTTTTTTGTTTGACCAACGGCATACAATGAATTTTCTCCAACTTTGAGATTGTCTATTTTTTCGTTGAAATTTGTTTCTCCATCAAGTTTGGTCACGTCAGTTTTGACATTGTTCAAAAAATATGCAACAGTATCGAAACTTGATACGCGACCAGAGACGACAATGGTTGCAGAGTTTGTGGCGATGATTGGTGTGTCAAGAAAAATAGATCCATAGAAATCATCTTCAGAGGAGGATGTGTCTTGGATAGTCTTTCCTTTTGAAATATTGGTAAAAAACAGCGCAGAGTTTATGAGACTATCAAACCCAACAAAAAGGATAACTCCAATCATACAGATAACCAAGAGTACGAGAAGAAGTATTTTTTTGTTGCTCTGTTTATATCTATGTTTATAGAGACGTGACATATGAGCCTGTGGTCGGGGTCGAACCGACGACCTACGGTTTACGATACCGTTGCTCTACCAACTGAGCTACACAGGCATTTTCAGGCAAAATTATATCATTTTGTACCACGAAAGTCTTTTATGAGATTCCATGGCTCTACATAATCACCTACATATCCGAGTGTCCCGCAGACTTTTTTCATGATAAAAATGATGAAGCATATGTTTAGTATACTGATATATATCTTGAGATGTGCAAAATATGAGATTGTTTTGCGAAATTTGATATCATGAAGTTATGAAAAATAAAAGAATCGTAATAATTACATCAATAGTTTTATCCATAGCTCTAATACTATATGCGATGAAGTCAATTCCACCAAAGATAGAACAGCCTTCTGAGGACTTGATTAATTCCCCACAGCCAATAGACGAAACATTGTAAATAATACTCACAATATGGTCTTTAGAAAAATAAAGAATAATCTATTTTTACACTTATAGAACTCATTATTGTCATAGGTATAATAAGTGCGCTTATGATGATGAGTATTGGAAGTTATGAGAGTGTAATGAGAAATTCACGTGATGCACAGAGACAAAATGATCTCAACAAAATCAGAGCTGCATTGGAACAATATTACGTCGATCATGATACGTTCTTGTAGTGGTGGACAGAACTTCTCTCTTTCTGCAACACTCGAAAACCCTATTCCTGAAGGGACTGCATTCGCGCGTGATCATACCTGCAACGGAAGTGGGAGTAATGGCACGGTGACAAGATACGGCAAAAACTACGCAATCACAAATCAGGCTTTGTGAGATGGATTATTGGCAGGTTTAGCTAAAGATACGAAGTTTGAGGAGTGAAGTTATTACGGCAGGAATAGTGCAATAGGCCAAAGAAGCAAGGAGAGTAGTACTGCAAACCCAATCTTTCCAAGATAATTTCTTCGCAAAACAATCAACGAGCCAACAATTCCCAAGAGATCTAGTGGATAGGTGGCGATATCGCAATACGGCCCGCACCATACATGTGGTCGATGAAGAATATCAATAAAGATATTGTGTACTCCAAAGTTCTGAAGCATATCTCGGAAGAGATGATATGTGGAGAAGATGAGAATGGTTATGAATAGGTATTTAGTGATTGGTTTCATAGTGAGGGGGATACGATAACTCTGACCTCGGGGGTAGGTAACATTTTTCCATCAGCAGCTTGCATTTTCAGTTAGTGACATTTTGTCAGGGTTTCATTTGAACCCTTGAATAAAACCGATAATGACCTCAACCGCATTTTTAAGTATCGCACTTGGTCCCTCGGGATCTCCCGTCGTCTTACCTTAAGGCTTTCTGGTTTTCTGGTGTGGTGAGATAGTTTTGTTTTGTTGAAATCCTTTTTTCACTTTTCCTTTCCAGCTCTTTCCTCGCGTTTCCAGCAACATTTCCTCCTTGCTTGGCAGTCGTTTTGTTTTGGATAAAACCTTGAGTGTTTTTGTTTTTGGCAATTTCTGTTGTTGAAGCCTCGCCAAGCATAGAAAATATTAACTCCAAATCATTCATGTGATCCCGTAAGTTTTCTCTTTTAAGACTTTTGAATTTTTTATACTGAGATGGGTTCATCCCAAAAGTAGCTTTGGATATCTCAGCAGTCAAAATGGCATATTCTTTATCCCCTCCCACCCCTCTATTTTTCCATTCATTCGTCAGCTGTTCCCTAACTTGGATACCTCTCATTCTTTTCTCTATCCAGTCATCAGAGTATCCCTTAGCTTTATACAAAGCTCTGGTTCTTTTGGTTGCTAGCTCGGGATCTTCTATTTCTTGTACCCTCTCATATCCAACTTTGGCTAACCATCTTTTGAATGGGTCAGCTTTAGGAGAGGGAATGGCTTGGATAATACGAAAAATAGTTTCTGTATTAGCGGAGTCTGTTTCTCGTAATTTCCCATCAGGAGCTTCTAATCTCAACTGTACGATTTTTCCGTACACTTCACTAAACCCTTCTTTTTTTAACAGCGCTATTAAATCCCCGATGCGTAAGCTCGTGGGATGGAGGCGCTCCCCGCTTCGATAGTTGCGG
>PFSC01000076.1 GCA_002788865.1 Candidatus Roizmanbacteria bacterium CG_4_9_14_0_2_um_filter_39_13 | reverse complement strand
TAGCTGAATAACTGATCACCCTTTGCGAAGCTGCTCCAAAAACTCTTTATTGTTTTTGGTTTTTGGAAGTTTGTCCAACATCGCCATCAGACTTTCTTCTGGTGTTCGAAGTGACATCATTCTTCTCAAGGTTGTGACATATTTTAGAGTGTCCTCATCGAATAAAAGCTCTTCATGTCGCGTACCAGACATTGTAATATTTACGGCAGGATATATTCGCTTTTCAGCAAATTTTCGGTCGAGATGTATTTCCATATTCCCCGTTCCCTTGAGCTCTTCATAAATAAGATCATCCATTCGTGACTCTGTACCAACAAGCGCTGTACCGATAATAGTGAGACTTCCACCTTCTTCACAGTTTCTCGCAGCGCCAAGAAATTTCTTGGCAGGATATAGGGCTTGTGGATCGAATCCTCCAGAAAGAGTACGTCCGGAACTACTTATCGATAAGTTAAACGCTCGTGCGAGTCTTGTAATAGAATCGAGAAGAATCACCACATCATGCCCCATCTCAACAAGTCGTCGAGCCCTCTCGAGAGCAAGATTCGCGACTTTTGTTTGCTGTTTTGGCGTCTCATCAAAATGAGATGCTGCTACCTCCCCCTTTATTGATCTTTTTATTTCTGTCACTTCTTCTGGACGCTCGCCAATAAGTATCGCTATCATATGTGCTTCAGGATGATTGATTGCGATCGCCTCTGCAATATCTTTGAGAAATGTCGTCTTTCCAGCTTTTGGCTGGGAAACGATCAATGCACGCTGTCCAAACCCAATTGGCGCCACAAGATCAATAATACGGGTAGAAAGAATGTCTTTATCTGTTTCTAATATAATCTGTTTTTGCGGGTGGAGAGAGGTGAGCTGATCGAATTTCAATCTCTTTCTACTTTCCTCTTCAGTAATTGCCCGTCCGTTGATTTCCTTGATCAAAAGAAGGCTATGAAATCGTTCTCCATCTTTTGGCGGTCGTGCAAGACCTTTTACCTCATCGCCCTTACGAAGCCAAAAACGACGAATCTGAGATGTTGAAACATATATGTCGTCTTCAGGGCTCACTGTATAGTTTTGGCGTAAAAAGCCATATCCGCCAAATGTCACATCTAAAACACCTACTGCCTCATAACTAGATTTCAAGTCTTCTTTGAGCTTATCGCTCATCATATCTGTCCGTCGAGCTGGCTCTTTTGAAATTACAGGACGAGCTCTCTGTTCTGTTGAGTTTCGTAATTCGGCGTCTGAAACCTTCTCAATAGGTTTTTCCTCGTAGGTTTCTAACATTGAAGATACATCAAAGGGTGCATCTGACTTTTCGTGTGAGTCGTTCATATCTGAAGATGACATACGTACTAATAAATTTGTAATAAATAAAATGTAACCGAAGTTCAAAAGGTACTATACATGCGTAAGAGTTCACGGTCTTTGACAAAACTGTATCATAAT
>PFSC01000104.1 GCA_002788865.1 Candidatus Roizmanbacteria bacterium CG_4_9_14_0_2_um_filter_39_13 | reverse complement strand
CCTACTCAGAATGACAATATTGTGTCATCCTGAGGTGAAACCGAAGGATCCATGTATTTTTTAAACCACTTATGAATACAAAAACATATTACACATATATTTTGGCGAATAAGAAACATGGAACATTGTATATTGGTATAACGTCAAATCTGGTACGAAGAACATGGCAACATAAAAACAGTGTTGCTTCGGGATTTACATCGAAATATAAAGTAACCAATCTGGTATATTTTGAACAACACCATGATGTGAACAACGCAATAGAAAGAGAGAAATACTTAAAGGGAAAAAAGAGAGCATTTAAGATTGGGCTAATTGAAGAGAAGAACCCAGAATGGAATGATTTATATGAGAATATTAAGTAGAACCCTGTCATCCTGAGTGATCCGCCAGCTGGCGGAGACCGAAGGATCCAGAGAGAGCTCATGGATTCTTCTCCGCCAGAGGCGGATCAGAACGACATACTTCATACTACTCTTTAGTAATTCTCTTCATAAATACCACTCCAGTAGCGGTGAATAATACCGCTCCAACAAGATAAAGAATATATGAGAATGGAAATACAATATATGCTGTATCTGAAACTTGAGCATGTCCTGGAGACCCTATATTCACAGCGGCTTGTGCCGAATATATCCCGATAAATGGTGCTTGGATACGGGCAGAATTGTTTCTATCTCTCGACTCTGAGCTCAAAAGAGTTTTTCCTGATTCCGACAAAATATACGTTGCATCTAAAATGATAAGCTTCGAACCAGATCCAAAAAATCTCGGACGTACTGATATCGTTCCGTTTGCTCGAAATAGATTTGCGCCCGTATTGGTAAGTTGAAGAATGAATGGGATCTCTTGAAAACTGTCAAAAAGCACATATTCAACATTTCCAAGGTGAATCGAATAGTTTGATTGGACACCAAACTGAGAGATACTCCCTGCTTGGTCCAGCGTCCCATCTGTACTTACGGTCAAGTAAATAAGCGATCCCACGCCACCTTGAATCGAAAGAGTACTTGCATCGACATACCCATCATTTTGCTCAGCTTGCCCAACAACAGCAAAATAATAATCGCCAGACTGTACCCCATCAGGAACAAGAATCGCAACTTCATATGCAATCGCCTCGCTTGTATGTATAAAAAATGGTTCACTCAGCAAATGAGTTGAGTTGTGCAAGGAAAACTGTATTGCTTGAGGATTATCTGAATAGTATGGAATTATTCCATATGCCCCTGTCGAATCCTCTATATTCACTGCATATATATGGAGCTCCATGACAGACGGATCGCCGACATTGGTGAGCGTAAACGGAAGCACGACCGTAGATCCGGGTTTTGCGACGACTTCATGCGACTGGGGAGATTGGGAGAATGAGAATTGAGAGGCGTCAACTGATGGAGCTAGGAGTAATACGCTCAATAATCCGAGTAATAATGTATATTTCACATGCTTAAAAAATTTCATATATTTGATTCTATTCTCTATTCTCTATTCTCTATTCTCTATTCTCTATTCTCTATTCTCTATTCTCTATTCTCTATTCTCTATTCTCTATTCTCTATTCTCTATT
>PFSC01000196.1 GCA_002788865.1 Candidatus Roizmanbacteria bacterium CG_4_9_14_0_2_um_filter_39_13 | reverse complement strand
ATGCAAGGACAAGCGAAATCCCAATAATGACAACATTTCTTTTATGAGTACTGAAAAACGCGAAAATGGTATTTAACCGATACATACGATCATTCTACCTGATAATTGATGTTGACGTTGAAGCAAATATTCACCGGTATGCTACAATATTCACACTATGGATACTCCCCTTGCAGACAGACTACGACCTGCATCTTTTAAAGAATATGTCGGACAAGAACACTTACTCGGAATCGGGAAGCCGATAAGAAGCATGATAGAAAATAAGAAAATATCTTCAATGATTCTTTGGGGTCCGCCGGGATGTGGCAAAACAACAATAGCACATCTTATTGCACAGTCCGTAGATGCAATATTTATCCCCTTCTCCGCAGTCACCAGTGGCGTCAAAGAAGTACGTCAAGTGATCGCCGATGCCGATCAAAGAAAGGAATTTTTCAAACAAGACACGATTCTTTTTATTGATGAAATTCACCGATTTAACAAATCACAACAGGATGCATTTCTACCTGCGGTTGAAAAAGGTACCATAACGTTGATCGGTGCAACGACTGAAAATCCTGGTTTTGAAGTGAATGCTCCACTCATATCACGTTCCCATGTCTATGTTCTCAAACAACTTTCAGATAAAGACATGGAAAAGATATTAAAAAAAGCGATCAAGAAATTTCCTGAAAACTTGTTTGAGAAAAAAGCCCTCAGTCATATTATCACGTTTGCCAATGGAGACGCGCGATCTGCAATAAATGCAGTTGAGCTTGCATCGTCAATTGCAAAGCGCGTAAATCTTGAAGTAGCAGAAGAAGCACTCCAACAAAAATCTCTGTATTATGACAAAAAGGGCGACTCACACTACGATACCATTTCAGCTTTTATCAAATCAATGCGGGGAAGTAAGCCGGACGCGGCACTTCACTATCTTGCGCGTATGATCAAATCAGGAGAAGATCCGATGTTTATTGCGCGAAGAATGGTCATTTTTGCTTCAGAAGACATAAGCAATGCACAGCCAACCGCTTTAGTTCTTGCAACATCGACGATGCAAGCTGTACACATGGTTGGCATGCCGGAAGCACGAATTATTCTTGCCCAATGCGCAACTTATCTTGCGACTGCCAGAAAATCGATCGCATCATATTCCGGACTTATGGAAGCGATGCATGATATTGAAACAATGAAACTTGATCCCATCCCTCTTCACTTGCGAAATGCTTCAAATAGAGTGATGAAAGAACAAGGATATGGAAAAGATCATGTAAGGTATCCATGGATGGAAGCGAAGAAAGGGAAGAAAACAGAACAGGAATATTTGCCTGAGAATTTGAAGGAGAAAAAGTATTATAAAAAAGATTGGGAATAATTATTTTTTCCAATAATTATATTAGTCATCACTTTTCTCTTTGAATGGAAGCGTCTTGAAGACCTTTACCAATACCGATTCCTCCTAGAAATGCCACCACTATTCTCAACGCTTCAGGTAAATATGCTGGCATGTTATATACAACTAGTGTGATGTAATCAAAATAGATTGACAATAGAAAGTAATTGTATATGCTGTATATATGTGGATAGCAGCAGCGGCATTGTCGATC
>PFSC01000137.1 GCA_002788865.1 Candidatus Roizmanbacteria bacterium CG_4_9_14_0_2_um_filter_39_13 | reverse complement strand
GCTCAAAAATTACTTCTCTTTTGCAATACTCTTTCATCGCAAAAAGTGACTCAATAGTATGAAGTTTCTCTTTCGCAAAACCCTTAAATAAATCAAGTTGCTGAATATACCATAGTTTCTTGTTCATACTATAATTCTAACATTTCTCCTGACTTTCCCACTTTTGATATTTTCATGATTTATTAGCCTCAAAAACAAGTTTTTTAGGACACTAGCCGCTACAATTGACTGTATGGCATATATTCGGAAAGTTACAACCTCAAGTGGTGCTACTGCTGTACAGATTGTCAAAAAGGTACATGGGAAGATAGTCCGCATAGATCATATTGGAAGTGCTCACTCAAAGGAAGACCTCGAAACACTCCTTGCTCTTGCAGAGAGTCGCTTACTTGGTGACCAACAACATCTGTTTTCAGAGGCTCCACAGCTTCTGGTGCGTCTTCGGACGTCTGTATCCAGTGTGCTCTTGGAAGTTTTGACTGAACAATACAACCATCTTGGATTTGGTGAGCTGAATAATGAAATATTTCTCTATCTGTGTATTGCTCGTATTGTTGAGCCCACATCAAAACTTGATAGCATCCGAGTCCTTGGTGAGCTTGGCGTGAGGAGAGTAAGTAAAAACCGTTTGTATCGATGCCTTAGTCAGATTACTATCCAAGGCTATCGGACTATCCTGGCAAACCATTGTTTTACCCATGCGGCTTCGAAGATCACCCTTGTTCTCTATGACGTAACATCTTTGTACTTTGAAGCACAAGAGGCAGATGAGTACCGTAAACCTGGAATGAGTAAGGAACGAAGACTTGAACCACAAATCATTGTTGGTCTACTTGTTGACCAATACGGCTTCCCCTTAGGTCTTCGTAGTTTTGAAGGGAATACTGCTGAAACCAATACCATTCTGCCTGTTATGGAGGAGTTTAAGAAGCAACACAACCTATCAAATATTACCGTTGTTGCAGATGCTGCGATGCTCAGTCACAAAAACCTAGAGGCGTTATCTGTCGCAGGATATACGTATATTGTGGGCAGCAGATTACGCAAGATTCCCTATGATATTGCTGAGTACAGGAAAATCGGAGAGCTTACAGACAAACAAATTATTACCACACAGATTGAAGAAGGACAACGGATTATCTACCAGTACAAGGAGAAACGAGCGGCTCTTGACCGACGAAACATTGAAAAGCAGATAATAAAAGCTGAAAAGATGGTGCGCGGCACCATTCCTAGTAAGAAAACCAAGTTTTTAAGCGTCACAAGGGAAGAGAAAAGACTCAACCAAGCACTCATTGACAAAGCCAAAATGCTTGCTGGTATTAAAGGGTATGTGACGAATCTGAACACCTCAGATGAAGAGGTGATTACCGCGTATACCCTTCTCAACTAGGATTGCAACTATGAATGAAACTACCCACGAGCTTACGCATCGGGGATTTAATAGCGCTGTTAAACTCTATCAATTATAGGATTTCCAAACACACTCTTACCCATGTGGTACGAGAGGCAAAACGATATCTTCCAAAACACAGTCCTTTTGAAGCAACTCGGGAACTTCGACACATCGCACGATCATTGA
>PFSC01000129.1 GCA_002788865.1 Candidatus Roizmanbacteria bacterium CG_4_9_14_0_2_um_filter_39_13 | reverse complement strand
ATCAACACGTTTGGTGGAGGTATCATTGACCAGATTATCCAACGAAGAGAGCATCCGCATCCTCGGACATATATGGGTATTGGAAAGGCCACTGAGATTGCAGAGCTTATTAAGACGAGAAATATTGACACCGTGATTGTAAATGGCGTCGTCAAAAGCACGCAACTTTTTCATTTGACGCAGATGTACTGGGAAGTAAATCCAAATATTGAAGTGTGGGATCGCGTCGACCTCATCTTGCATATTTTTGAAAAACATGCTCGAACTGCTGAAGCAAAGCTTCAGATCGAGCTTGCCAAAATGCGCCACATGGGACCACGCATGTATGGACTTTCCGAGGAGCTTGGACGGCAAGCAGGAGGTATTGGCACACGCGGGATTGGAGAGACCAACGTCGAGCTCATGAAACGTCACTGGAGAGAGCAGATCAATAGAACAAAGAGTCAATTGAACAAATTATCAAAAGGAAGAACGCTTCAAATTGAAAGACGGCGCCAACAAGGATTCCAGACTGCCTCGATCGTAGGATATACCAATGCGGGGAAAACGACTCTTTTTAATATATTGACCAACAAAAAAAAACTTGCAAAAAATGTATTGTTTGCAACGCTTGACAGCGTGGTGGGGGAGATGTATCTCCCCGAGATACAGAAACAAATGCTTATAACAGACACTATTGGGTTTATCAGGGAGCTTCCCCCATCCCTCATTGAAGCGTTCAAATCAACGCTTCTTGAATCGATCCATGCCGATGTGTTGATCCATGTCATTGATGCTTCTGACCTACAGATGCATGACAAGATTCAAACAGTTCAGACAGTACTTACTGAGCTTGGGATCGAAAATAAGCCAATCATCAATGTATACAATAAAGCAGACAATCTGAGAGAAGCAACAATCATTGATTTAAAATCAAAAAATGGCGTGGTAATATCAGCAAAAGAACAAGCGGGGATTGAGGTATTAATTAAGACTATTCAGACAAATCTTTTTTCATCAAATATGGCACCTCATGTTTGAAACGATTTCTCTCAACGATCTCAAGAATTTTTCGAGCATTATTAAATTCCAACTCCACATCTTCAATTGATCTTTTTTCATCAAAATGAAGTCGAAGTACCTGATCAATTTCTTCATAGGTGACGCCGAGTTCTGTTTCATCAGTCTGATCATCCCACAGACCGGCAGATGGGGGAGCATCAATGATCTCTTGAGGAACATGCAAATGCTTTGCAAGAGCTCGCACTTCAGTTTTGTACAAATGATTGATGACCTCAAAATCAGAGGCGGCATCACCAAACCGAGTAAAGTAGGCAAGGTAATTTTCGGTGCGGTTTTCTGTGCCACATACCAAAGCATTCAGTTTTTTTGCCTGATCAAAGAGATAGGCCATCCGGACTCGTGCCATAATATTTCCCAATCTAACCTTATCAATCGAAATAAGGTCAGTCCGACCGGAGTGGAGGAATCCCTCTTTTATCTGCAAGCCTTTTGCTATTATGTCCACCGCATCTGTAATCGAATAGATGAGAATGTTTTCTTTTGGAAGATTAAGCGGCTCAATCACCTTCTTAAATTTTGAAATTGAGTCTCTGAAATAATGAAGATGAAGGACGTAAATATTCTTAAGCAAAATCGCTTCTTTTAACAGATAGAGTGCAACCGCGGAATCAATACCTCCTGATATTGCAATAATAATACGTTTGTGGTTTGATGCCTGAAGAAGGTGTTGAATATGTTTTTTAATCTGAAGGGATATTGTCAAATAGTTATTCTGTTCACTCATGCACTTATTATATCAAGCGCGCACTCACTGTCTTTCCGAATTCTCAAAAGGCTTATTCACTTTTTTCAAAAAATTGAGTATCATGAGCTTATGTACTCATCTCGTGGATTTACTTTAGTAGAGCTTATCGTTGTAATTGGGATTATTGGAGTTCTTGCCACTTTGGGAATTGGATCATATTCAAATGTTCAAAGGTCCTCA
>PFSC01000124.1 GCA_002788865.1 Candidatus Roizmanbacteria bacterium CG_4_9_14_0_2_um_filter_39_13 | reverse complement strand
TATTTGAAGCCATACGATGGATACTCACAACAGGAGCACAATGGAATGAGCTTCCTTCAAAATATGGATCAGGCAAAACTGCATGGAAACGTTTTACAGCATGGAAGAAACAAGGAGTATGGAAAGATATATGGCAGAAGCTTCTCGTTATTCTTGATAAACAGGATAAACTTACGTGGGAGATAGCCTATCTGGATGGTACATTTGCGAGCGCTAAAAAAGGGGGCAAAAAGTAGATAAGACCAAGCGTGGAAAAGGGACAAAAACCATGTTGGCAGTTGATGGGACAGGAATACCTCTCACCTTCCTCACAGAAGCTGCAAATATATCTGAATTCAGACTTGCATTACAAACAATAGATCAAATATCAGTTGAGTCTCGTCCTCTTCACCCTAAGAAACGACCAAACATACTGGTAGCTGATAAAGGATATGATGCAAGATGGCTCCGTGAAGCACTTACCAAAAGAGGAATCAAACACAGAATACCCAAAAGAAGAAAGCAAGGACACAGAGAAGAACCAACCTACAACAAACATATTGAGAGCTACTACAAAACGAGATGGATTGTGGAAAGAACCAACGCATGGCTTCAAAACTATAGACGAATTACTGTGAGGTGGGATCGTAAATGGGAGAATTACGAGGCTTTTATTGAATTTGCATGTATTTTGATTTGTTTACGGAGGGTTTAGAGATGACTTCTAGTTCGTGTTTCTTTTTGATTTGATATTCAAATGCATGATTCCAATTATTTCCGAGTGATTTTCTTGCCGAAATTCCTATTCCAGTACCAACCCCCCACAAGTAGCATTCCAAATACTTGAACTGCAAGATTATCTGACATTGGGAATATATCCCACCCAATAAGTTGAAGTAATATGAATAGTCCAATGATAGTTGTGGATTCTCTTCTTAAAAATGTGATTTTGGGGTATGTACTTGACTTTGGCTTTTCACGATCTGCAATCTTTTCCGTAATATGCCAGTAATATTTCCAAATTACGAAGAATAAAATTGAGGCGAACTTAATGCCGAAGTCCAAAATATTTATTTGGGATATATTCATATAATTTTGTGTCCGCTAGAGGACTTGAACCTCTAACCTTTACAATGTCAATGTTACGCTCTAGCAATTTTTTCCAAAGTCGAAATGGATTCGACATACTCACCATAAAGAGTGGGATTCATACGACCATTCTCAATGTTGTTTATAGTGAGCGAAGTCGAACTACTGATATACGCTCGAGTTTCTGGTTTGTTCATATTATTTTTTTAACAACTGCAAAATCAACCCAATCATCTTGTCAAAGATTGCATCACATTACCCACTATTCCCCCAACACTTCCCGATGCACGCTCTTGGGCAAAAATATCTGTAGCTCCGCTAGTTTTCATTAATTCTCTACGCAAATTCAAAATTTCTTTCATTAATTCTTCCCCACTCAGCTCGATAGATTTTTTGGTAAAACCAATAGGCTTAAGAGTTTCTTTGTCATATGTATCAAGTGAGACCCAAGTACTAGAAAACTCTTTGATTAATTCAAGGATTGATTTCGGATCAAGAGTTATGTGTTCCGGAAGCAAAGCCTGTATATCTCCCACTGATTTCATGAACGCCTCATAATTTTTTGCGATTTGTTTGCGGTTTATGGTATAGCCTTTGACTATATGTTCACGCAAAGTCTTGGTTGCCCACTGACGAAAGAGGGTTGCGGTTTTACTATTTACTCTATAACCGACAGAAATGATCATGTCGAGGTTGTAGTGCTGAACTTCACGTTCAACTTCACGCTTGCCTTCCTTTTGAACTATCCGGAAATTCCGGATAGTTGATTTTTTTGTAAGCTCTCTTGTTTTAAAGATATTTTGAATGTGTTCGTTGATGGTTTTCACATCGACACTAAAAGCAGAGGCAATTTGAGCTTGTGTTGCCCAAATAGTCTCATGTGAAGTATCTCCCCGAAGCTCGATTGCACCACTTTTCGCTTGATAGATAACTACGTTTTTTTGACCTTCTCTTTTCATATTTATTTCAAAAGTTCGCTGTTTGAAATTCCCCAACGCATTAGCGATCTTTTTCCAAAGTGGAAAGGGTGGTGGACGATACAGGACTCGAACCTGTGGCCTTTACAATGTCAATGTAACGCTCTAGCCAACTGAGCTAATCGTCCTTACCAAAGTCCTAATAGCTCTAGCTTGAGCTAAGCGGACTTCTCAATGTGAAATATATTATACCAATCAATCAAAAAATAAGACGTGCGTGTTATCGGGTCTCATTTTGAGAAGTTCCTTGGATCTTTTGAATAAGCGCGGTGGTAGAATCTTCATTCGTCACTTCAATACTTCGAATTGTACCCTTATATTTCTCTAAATCAGATGTATCAAGGTGGTAAGGAGAATTAGCCTGGTGGATAAAAATATTCGGTTTTAGTTGAGAGACGATTTGTTCATGCTCTGGATGCTGAAGCGGAATGATAAAGTTAATGTCCGAAAGTCCGTCGAGCACAGTCATACGATCAGACAAAGTGACCAATGGTCTTTGAGGTCCTTTTATTGCTTTGACAACCTCATCTGCATATACTCCGACAATAAGCACATCTCCAAGCTCCTTTGCTTTTTTCAGAAGCTCAATATGCCTTGGACGAAGTATGTCGAATGTCCCATGAACGAGCACGACGACTTTCCCAATAGACTGGAAGTTGTATATAAGATTGACTATAAAAGCTCTATCTTCAATAATTTTTGATCTCATTCACTCATTGTACTTATTTTGGGATACAAAAGTCAAAGTAATTCATGCTAAAATGAAGTATGTGTTTTGCGATTCCAAAAAAGGTTCACAGTGTTGAGGGCGATTGCATTGTCACAACAGATGGAATTCGTGCAAAACATGGTGGAATTAAGTGTTTGGTGGGAGACTATGTACTGATTTATGGAGATGTGGTCGTTGAAAAAATCCCGTCAAAACAGGCAGAAAAAGTATTGAAACATTTGCACAAATCAGGTACCGATCAACATTAAAATTTCGTATCATTGTAGTATGAAAATAGGAATACAACTTGCAGTAATGACGATGTTTATTTCAGGATTCTCTATTTTTGCATCAAAGTTTTTTGTATCTGGGATGGATCCAATTCTGTTTACTACATTGAAAAATCTAATTGTCGCGGTAGTACTTTCGGTAGTTGTATTTTATTCTCAAAAAAAGGCTCTTTCAAATCTTTCCAAATCCCAGTGGAAAAAATTAATAATCATAGGAATTGTAGGTGGAAGTATTCCATTTGCCCTATTTTTTACGGGCTTAAGCAAAATTTCTGCATTAGAAGGAGCGCTTATTCACAAAACATTGTTCATATGGGTCGCGATTATGAGCGTGTTCTTTTTGAAGGAAAAAGTAAATCGATATCAAATTTTCGGGTACCTACTTGTTACCTCGGGCGTGTTATTTTTCGGAGGAGTTTCTTATAAATCACTTGGCGTCGGACATCTTATGATTGTTGCCGCGACACTGTTTTGGTCAGTTGAGTACATTATCGCAAAGAAAGTTCTCAAAGACGTATCGTCAACTGTAGTCTCATGGGCACGGATGTCATTTGGGGTTATTATTCTTCTTGGGCTTTCGATATATCAAGGATCACTTTCACAGATATTTACGCTTGGATCATCCCAAATTCTTGCAGTAGTCTCTGGAGCAGTATTTCTTCTAGGATATGTTTTGACATGGTATAGTGCTCTTTCCCAATCAAATGCTTCAACAGTCAGTCTTGTGCTTGCTGCTTCTCCGATCGTCACCGGTATTCTTTCTGCAGTATTTATCACACACGCGTTTCCACAGGCTCAAGTATTTGGCTGGATGATAATTATCGCTGGAGTCGTGATGTCGTTGCTATTTAGCAGACCAAAACAAGAGCTTGCAGTATGACAGATCCAATCGGACTCATAACATGTGCCCGCTATGCTCTTCCTCCAAACCATCTTCAATACTGTGGACCGCCGAAGTCTGAAGAGATTGGTGCATATCTACAAGAATCCGCGTCTGATGAAAAGCTTTCGGAGATACTATCTCAGTTTGAAACACTCTATCCGTATCTGACGTATATTGCCCGCGGAAATGGTATCACAGATCCGTATGACCCCCGAGTTGTTGAGGCATACTGGATCGGAAATAGTCTCCTCAAGAAATTGTCACAAAAATCTCTTTATACGCATTTTTCTGAAAGTCTTTCGCTCAAGAAAAGATTGACCAACAAAGAGCTTGAGTGGCTCATTGGAAAAATCCCAAAAGGAGCACTCGCTCATCATACATTTCATGTCTTGAATGTGATTACTCGAACTGGTCATCATTCTATCCAACATACTATTGAAACCATGGATTCATGTCGAATCGGCTGGGGTGCCCTCCAAAAGATTGCGATGGGCAAAGTACAGCTCTTGACCTCAGAATTGATATATTCAAATGGAAAGCTAATTTTGTCAAAGCCGATCCTCAAGCAATTTGATATCTCTCACGGAATGGTTATTAAATCCGATGACATTGGCTCCACGTACACCTATCACTGGGGTACGTTGTGTGCTCAAATCACAAGTAGTCAATTAGACAATCTTACAAAAGTTACCAATTCTGCAATAAGACTTGCAAACCTTACTATATGAAAATATTTGTCTTTGGAAACGCGATTTTGCAGGAAGATTCCCAACCTGTAAATATGATGCCAGCTCTGAAAAAAAAATACCCAACAATTGAATTTGTTCACTCTGATCCGACAGATGAGTGGTGGAATGGACAGGAGAGTCCGTTGATAATTGACACCGTTATGGGATTACGATCCGTCAAAGTATTCTCGTCACTTGATTCATTTGAAGACCCCAACGTACGGATCACGCCACACGATTACGATCTGTTCATGGATCTTTCATTTCTTTTGAAGCTGAAAAAAATCCATTCGTTTATGCTGATTGGTTTGCCTCAACAAGGAGATTATTCAAAGATTTTTGAAGAAATATGTACGAGCATTGATTCTATAGTTGTTCAATCTTCAGTTTGAGGAAGTGTGATGAGCAAGACATACAAGGGTCATATGCACGTATAAGTTTTTCCATTTCATGTGCAAGCTGTTTTTTTTCGAGGTGAAGATTTTTTTGGGCAAAGTCCCAAAGTGACTTTTCGATACAGATTTGATTTTGACCTGTGGGAACGATGATATCTCCATGGATCACAACTCCCTTTTCGTCAATCTGATACCTATGATAGAGTGTTCCCCGTGGAGCTTCAATCACTCCAGTTCCCATCCCTGCCTTGAGTGTATATGGGACTGGCTTTTCATCTTTGATCTCAAGTTTTGAGAGAATATCTATCGAATCATCAAGACAGTGAAGAATTTCTATTGCTTGTGCAAGATTATTATGAAAAATATTTTGTGAGGGGAAAAGTTTGAGCGCAGACTCAGCACCATGCTTGGTATGTGCATGAAGTCCAGCTTTTGAGAGATTCATGCGAGAAAGTGCGCCAACCATAAACGTCTTACCTTCATACATATACGCAGATGCTTGCGAATATGGCTTTACGACATGTTCTAGGTGATCTGCATAGTTTCTCGCCGGGACACAAGCGTTGTCTGCAGTGATTATTGTTTTTCCAAAAAAGTCATAATTATTGTCCTGAAGAGCTGAAAATAGGATATCTTCTTTGATTTCAAACTCGCATTTTTCAAATATTTTTATGATCTTTTCTACCTTCTTTCGTATGAGTTCGAGTTTGAGAATGAGTTTCTCTTGATCGCCGTTTTTTGGCAATGTTAAAAATCCTCCGATTGTAGGAAATGGAGCATGCACGCTTCGTCCGCCGGACCATTTGGCAAGGAGATTCCCGACTTCTTTTATCGCAAATGCATCATGAACAAGCTCATGCTCCTCCTCAATCGCTTCGTCAAATGCCAGGAGCGATTCTCGTCCATAGAGGTCTGGTAGTACAAATACGTACAAATGGAGTGCATGATCGCGGATGATCAGACCATTGTTCAGAATTCTTCGGAGAAGGTATGTCTGTTTCGACACTTTGATTCCCATCGCATCTTCTACGGCACGGATCGAGCACAAGAGGTGGGCATTACTACATGTCCCACAGATTCTTGCTACCATTTGCGGGATAGCCGTTATATGTTTCCCTCGTACCGCTTGAGTATAAAATCTTTTGTACTCAGGTACTTCAAAAGTACACTTCTCTACTGTGCCGTTTTTTACTTTTAGGGTGAGGGCGGCGTGGCCTTCTATTTTGGTGATTTGTTCGAGAGATAGATCAAAATTTCCTTGATGCATATGATTATTTGTTAACTAAATCCGCTCATAGCCGAAAATTATGTTTGTGAGTTAACATTGTTTGAGTACATTCCCGAATTCACAAAATAATTTTGACTATTTCGCGTATTGCCAATTATTTTATACTATTGCCAATTAACTCCAAAAATTTCTCCTCATTCATCGGGCATCCTTGGACTGAATCATCAACCTTTATATATGTTTTCAATGGCTCAACTTTCTCAAGATGCGAATATCTATCTATGAGAAACTTGATTTCTTCTTTTGTCTCTTCGTCAAAGGTGTTTCTCCATCCTGATGGCATTGCGGTGCATGCACAAGCGCCAATAGCGATAATCGTCTTGCTATTTTTACGAATCTCTTTGAGCTTATCTACTTGTTCTTCCGAGCTTATAGACCCTTCGACAAAAGAAACATCTATATTTTCTATTTTATTGTTTTCTTTGAGGATCCGAGCATTCACAAACTCAATTTTGTCTTTCCAGTCAGCCCAGTGGGTATTGAGAAGTTCAGTAAATAGTATCGTAGAATCTTCGCAACAGGTGAATGTAAACCAGCCCACACGGAGTTTTGTCATGCATTTATGATAGGGGGAATAGAGAAGAAATGCAATGCGCGATCGATCCCGATTCTATCGGGACAACCTCTTTCCAACGTAATGTCGGGACGCTCTAACGAATCTAAGTATCTTTGCGCGATCGAGGGGACTCGAACCCCCAACCTCTTCCGTGACAGGGAAGCGCTCTAACCAGTTGAGCTACGACCGCTATATCTTTACTTTAATACATCCTTCCGAAATAATTCTTTCTAGTATTATCCTGCTTTTGAACTTCTTTAATTTGCGCTCTATACTTCTTGCTTCCTCTATCATCTCGTAATCCTGAATAAATACTGCTTTCAATGGTCTTATAAACTTCGTTGATAATGTTTTCCCCAAGTTATGCTCTGCCAATCTTCGTTTAAGATTGTTTGTTGAGCCTATATAGTATCTATTATACTTCTCAGATTTCAAAATATATAACGTTGCCATAATGTCGAGTTGCCAGATCATAAATGCTACCGAACCTTAAAAAATAGATAGGCATTGCCAGATATATAATTGTCACTCTAAATTT
>PFSC01000082.1 GCA_002788865.1 Candidatus Roizmanbacteria bacterium CG_4_9_14_0_2_um_filter_39_13 | reverse complement strand
TATGAAAACCTACGGTTTTCAATCTTTCCCTAAAAGGTATCCCTGCGGCAAGACCGCAGGGAATTGCAAGTTAAAAAAGGACTGTAATCAATTTGCTAGATTTGAGAGTGTTGTTAAAATAATGAAAAGACAAGGTGCTACCGATCCTAAAATAGTTAAAGAATGTAATAATAAAGATTATCATGTCATTACTCACAACACTACTGACTTTCAAAGAATTAATAAAAAAATTAAAATAGGTGTAGTCTGCATTGGATTAAGAAATGAAGATGACTGGATTGGAAGGATGAAGAAATTATTACGAAAGTTATCAAAACATAAAGATTACTACTATAAAAATATATTGATCAATAATGACATTACAATCTACAATAGATTAACAAAAGAAGTTAATAAAATATTATGATTTTAAATGTATAAATTTGCAGTATTGTAACCCAGTACCATGATGAAAAAATTCTTCAAAAAACATTTTATATTTGCTCGCGTATTGGTTCTTTATTTTGTCGGAGCGGTGTTGATAAGTTTGAGCACCTTCTTTTTCTATTACTTTAGAACTCCGTGGGTATTGTTGATCATTATTGTCGCGGTATGTACCATTTCTTATTTTGGGCCTCTATGGTGTCGCATATTCTTAAAATCAAAGCCATATAAAGGGAAGTATGAAGAGAGATTATATTCTTTTACGAAAAATCAAGAAATTGATTTACAAGGAATTTATTCGATAGACAGTACATCTTCACAAGCTTTTACCTGTGGCTTTGCGAGAAGTAAATCAGTTTTTTATCATTCAAATATACTAAAGAACCACCCATATGACGAGATAGAGGCGGTGATGGCGCATGAACTTGGGCATCAAGCACATGACGATATTACTCTTTACACGTCGATAACTGCAATTGTTCTAGTTCTCAGTAGCATGATAAACGTTGCTCTATTTTCATATATTAAAACTAGTTCACTCGTGTTATTATTCTTTTGTTTTCTGACAACTGCTATTTCTCTGCCGATTGTTTTAGCGATAAGTAGATGGCGAGAAGGCATGGCTGATCAATATGCCTATGACGCATTGAGGGATAAAACAGCATTTGCTCGCTTTCTTGAGCGATTATTGAAATATTATGAAAAAGAAAATGGAGTAAAAGTCGAAAAAACAATTTCATGGGTTGCAAGACTTTTTTTGACCCATCCATTCATTTATGACAGAATTCGAGCATTCAAGACGTAAAATGTTAGTGTTGTCCGAGGATGGATGTTTGAGGATCATATTTTGTTCCCACAAAAAGCTCCCACAAATATCTTGACACCGGAAGATAAAGTGAGTACAATGTAATTACATATGATTACATCACTTATACAAATTGGTAATTCACGAGGGATACGTATCCCTAAACCACTTCTCAATGAAAGCGCTCTTGAAGGAGAGGTGGAGCTTTTGGTAAAAAAAGGCGAAATAAGAATAGTCCCGGTCCCTAAAAAAATGAAACGTACGAAAGACGTATTATTATTGTCAGAACAGACACTTGTTACAGATTGGATGAATCCAGAAGAGGACATTGCATGGGAAAGTTTACAGTAGGAACCGTAGTTCTCGTATTGTTTCCCTTCTCGAATTT
>PFSC01000084.1 GCA_002788865.1 Candidatus Roizmanbacteria bacterium CG_4_9_14_0_2_um_filter_39_13 | reverse complement strand
AAATAATGTTTTCTTCTTCTGAAAGCCAATAATACGGGAGCGATTCTTTTATTTTTACGGCTTTCTCCGCAATGGGACCTGGATGTTTTGTAATTCGTGCAATCATCTCTCGTCCGCGCCGTTTATATTTATCCTCAGTATCACGATCAAAAAAACCACCCTTTTTACCGGTTATTTTTTTCCACAGCTCATCATATCGATCCATGGGTATTTTTTTAAAACGATCTTGCGTTGGCAGCGTCGACATCTCCTCTATTACTTCATGTACGATCTGTCCTAGCGCGAGTGGTGGTGTCATTATTTTTATCTTATGACCGGTTTTGGGATCTTTATAAACATGTTTCAAAAAATATGCACGCGGACATTGTCGAAAATCATTTATTGAAGTATGTGATACCCATACCGCACTGTATTTATCTGGTGTCATGATATGGTTATTATACCTGAAACCATTTTCAGCTCATTTTCAGAATACCTACTATACTATACATATGCGAATACTTGTCGTGGAAGATGAGCATCGGATTGCTCAAACAATAAAAAAGGGTCTTGAGCAAGAACGGTATGCGGTCGATATTGCATTTGATGGGGCTTCGGGATTTGACCTCGCCTCATCTGAAGACTACGATCTTATTATCTTGGATCGGATGCTTCCCGAAATGGACGGCACACAAATATGTGCAAAGTTGCGTGCAAGTAAAATCCATACTCCCATCCTCATACTTACTGCAAAAAGCCAAACCGCTGACAAGATTGAGGGACTGGATGCCGGTGCTGATGATTATCTGACAAAACCATTTTCATTTGAAGAGCTTCTTGCGCGAATTCGGGCTCTTTCTCGTCGCCCAAAGCAATCTGTACATACGTCACTTGTTACAGGAGCTTTGACGCTCAATACCCAAGAATTTCAAACGTTTTACAAGGATGTACCCATACAACTTTCAAGTAAAGAATATTCTATACTTGAATACCTCATGAGAAATCAAGGAAAGGTTATCTCGAAACAACAGATAATCGATCATGTTTGGGATTTTGATGCAGATGTTCTTCCAAATACTGTGGAGGTAACGATTAAAAATATTCGAAATAAAATAGAAGAGCCATTTCCACATGCAAATAAAATCATCAAAACTATACGAGGATTTGGATATAGAATACGTTAATATTTTCCTATTATTCAGTTCTTCCGCATGGCTGAAAAGCTGTGTGGCTGAGGGGCTGAGTTGCTGAACATATGTTTCATAATGCACGAATAAAACTCACATTTTGGTATCTCCTCATCATCATGACGGTAAGCGTTGCGTTTAGCGCGGTGATTTTGAGCTTCACAACTCGTGAAGCGCATAGATTTGCTCTTGAACAACGCAGAAGTATCCAACAACGTCTCGAGAATGACGAGTTCTTTTTCAAGAATCGACCAAGAGCAATGGTGCACATTATCGAGATTGAAGATGATGAACTCATCAAAGAAGTTCAATCTCGTACACTTTTTTCCCTCTCAATCGTAAATGGAATCATCCTAGTAGTTGCAGGCGGTCTCGGATACGTGCTTGCAGGCAAAACGTTGAGACCAATCAAAGAGATGGTTGATGAACAAAATCGATTCATCTCCGACGCATCACACGAGCTCAAAACTCCACTAACTTCGCTCAAAACCACATTTGAAGTTTTTTTACGAGGCAAACATCAAAAGATTCATGAAGCGCAAACTCTCATCCAAGAGAGTATTTTAGATGTAAATAAACTTCAGCATCTGTCTGAATCCTTACTATCTTTGGCTCAGTTTCAGGCACCTAATGGGAGAAAAGCGTTCGCTCAAGTGAAAATAAAAAACACTATAGTATCTGCGATCAAACAAGTCAAAATTCTTGCTGAGTCAAAGAAGATAGTTTTCCATAAAAATCTCGCAGGTCTGTCAACTCTTGCCGATCAATATCGTCTGGAAGAAGTGTGGCTTATTCTTTTGGATAATGCTATTAAATATAGTCCAGAAAAATCAACAATCACAATTTCACTTCAGAAATCAAGAGCCTGTGCAGAGATACGTATTGAAGATCAGGGAATTGGAATATCCAAAAATGATGTAGCTCATATTTTCGATCGATTTTATCGTGCCGATTCTGCTCGGTGCAATCAAAAAAACAATGGATTTGGACTTGGGCTCGCAATTGCAAAAAAGATTGTGGAAGATCATCATGGAACAATACATGTTGAACCTGCAGAAAAAAATGGCAGTACGTTTATCGTTAAGCTTCCTTTGAAATAAAATAATTACTTCATGACTTTGTAGTTTTTCCTCTCTAAAAACTCATTGGGTTCTTTCAGCATTCTTTCAGATTCGACCGATATATTTATCGTATTAATGATTTTGCACAAACAAAAAGGAGGTGAAACATACATGCATGACTCAGTAAAAAAATTCAACAAAAAATACATCATCCTGCCTGCAGCAACTCTCGCGCTGATTGGAATACTTACTCTTGGAGCTGTTTCTGCCGACGCGTATTTTAGCGGAGGTGAATACCATGATGATATGGTGAAGAAACTCTCTGAGAAACTTGGTGTTGACCAATCGAAAGTTGAGTCAGTTTTCGAAGAGATGCATCAAGAACAACAAAAAGAAATGGAGACTCGCCTTATGGACAAACTGGATGAAGCAGTCGCACAAAGTGATATCACTGCAACTCAAAAAGCCTTGATACTTGCAAAACATGAGGAGCTTCAAAATCAGCATGAATCTAGCCATGATTCATTCCAAGACACGACTCCACAAGAACGTCGCGACACTCGACAATCAGAACGTGATGAACTTGAAAAATGGGCAACAGAACAAGGAATAGATCTTGAATACTTTATGGGACCTATGGGAGGACATTTTGGAAGCAAAGGTAGAATGATGAAATGGGACAAATAGGATGTAAAGGGACGACGTGTAGACACGCAAAAAACAGCTCTTGATTGATATCATCAGAGCTGTTTTTTATATCAAAAGAGTATTTTTTGATTATAAATTTAAGGAGTCTTCTCAAGATCTGCATACAAATCCACCTTATATCCATCTCTGGGTCTTGAACAACGGCGTAACGTTGTCCCCAAAAAAGCATCCCACGGTTCCTTGAAGATGGTGAAGCCAGCTTGTTGAATCTTTAATGCAATATCATTCACCTCTTTTGGAGAATCATACTGTATGGCAAACGAAGAATGATTCCCTGGTTTTGGATCTTCGCCAATGATTTCTTTGACGACATCCTTTGAGTCGATCATGAGTTTAGCGAATGAAGAAGTCACAGAAGATTCATAATGATCACCCATCGGCTTTCCAAATTCAAACCCAAGGAGCTTATAAAATTCAAGTGTTTTTGTGATGTTCCCAGAAGCTATACCGACGGCATTGAGATTCATAAAGCTATAATGTAATTTTGTATTCACCATCTACGTAGTCACGTATAAGAGCGCCAAGAAGTGTTTGATAAGGAATGTTAGTATCTTTTGCTTTCACTTTTAGCAGGATGAGGTCCCTTTGATTTATTCGAAAAGTAATTTTTTTAGATTCTTGTAATTGTCTATGTCTTGTCGCAGCTTCTTTAAACATTTCTTTCATAGCTTCTTGGTTTTCAGTTGGAACCCACTCGCCTCTTTCCAAAGAAACTTCAATCTCCTTTTCGCATTCATCAAGAATAAGATTTTTAAATGGATCAAATTGTTTGTTTGTTTTTTTCATATATTATGTTAAATATTTGGTTGTTAACTTCCTGTTTGGATATACTGTTTTTAGAAAATAAACCTTTCTTGCATCATCCCATACACATGGTACGGCAAAGATATATTGATTAATTTTTACTATAAGTAATAATTGATGCTTATATTTTTTCTTATTTGGATGGTTAATAATAGTAACAAGTTGGTCATTTTCAATCGCATCTCTTACATCTTCAAAACTTACATTTCGAGTTCTTTCCAAGATTTGGTTCTTTTCTTCATTGTATTCAATATCAAACTTCATTTAGGTTAGTATAAATTAATGTATTGCTTTTGTCAATACATGATAGAAAGTGTGTAGTTCAATTCCTGCTTTTGCATACTCTGGGAAAATTATTCACTCCTATTTTTTCCCAGCTTTCCAACTCTCAACAAGCAACTCTTTTTTCTTCTTGGTCCAAGATTTTACTTCGAGTTCTCGTTTGAGAACGTCTGATAATGTTTTATATTCTTCAAAATATACAAGTCTTACTGGTCGTCTCCCCCAGGTATATCGAGCTGATTTTTTGGGATCTTCGTTGTGCTCTTTTATCCTTCGACCTATGCTCGTAGTCTGTCCGCAGTAAAGTGAATTGCCGCTACAGCGAAGTATATAAAAATAGTGCATAGAGAAAGTATAATATTCATTATGAATAAAAATCTGGAGTACATTGTTGTCGGAGCCGGGATTGCCGGACTGGGTGTAGCATATGAACTCCAAAAAGCGGGAAAAGAGGTTTTGGTATTGGAAAGTGAAGAAATGGCAGGCGGGAGAATGTCTACACAAATGCTTAAGGATATCCCAATTGATATAGGAGCACAGTTCATCACCTCATTTTACAAAAACATCTGGAATTTATCTGAAGAATTGAATCTTGAACCTTCACTTTTTGACGTTGGTAATGTTGCAATTCTTCGCCATGAGAAACTCTTCTCTCTCAACCCCAAGAATCTACGCTCGTTATGTATGTTTGGCGGTATATCTCCGCTGTCAAAAATCAGACTCGCTTTTGTATTATTTTATAAACTTGTCATGTCTAGCAGACTAAATCTCTATGATCTCAAAAAAAATCTGGCTCTTGACGATAAGAGTGTATACGATGACCTCGTTGACATTGTTGAAAAAGAATCATTTACAAATTTATTGGACCCGATGTGTGAAGCTCTTTTTTGGTATGACTCAAAAGAGTTTTCAAATGTGTTATTTCTCGCCATTCTCCGAAAAGTTTTATTTTGTAAATTTTATTCTTTTGAAAATGGTATAGGTAAACTTACCCAAAAAATATCTGAAAAGCTCGATATCCATTATCAAGAAAAGGTTGTATCGATAATAAGAAAAAAAGTTGGAGTTACCGTGATTACAAACAAGAAGTCATATTGTGCAAATAGAGTAATTGTAGCTATTCCAGGAAACGAAGTTTTGAATGTTCTCGATACACCTACAAATTTAGAAAGCCAATTCTTCTCTCAAATTCGATATTCTACTGCCGCGTATATATTTTGCCAAGCTAAAACAAAGATATTCTCAAACTGCAACACCATTTGGCTTCCAGAAAAGGAGAATGAGCATTTCTCCTCGATTAGTAAAAATAATCATGTCAAAAATTACCCCTCAACCCATTTTTCTCTCGCAATCAGAGATTCAGCACTAAGAAAGCTGACAACAACGAATCGATTGCATAAACATATCATTAGCAAAATGATTATAGAGAGTTTTGATTTTTTTCAAGATTTACAAATAGATTACATCCACATTTGGGATTCGGCTCTCCCAAAATTTGTACCAGGATTTCTTCGACAAAAATATGATTTTCTTGACAAAACGCAATTTGACAAGCAAATATTTTACTGTGGCGACTATCTGGAGTCGCCATCTGTTGAAGGAGCATTAACCTCTGGGATCAAACTAGCAAAGCAATTAATCAATGAATAATCATGATTGTAGCTATAAATCCCGTCTTCATATCTCCAAGTAAATTACTTCGTTCCCGGTCCATTTTAAAAACTTTTTAAAATCGCCAGTATTTACAACTAACGTTGCGGTATTGATGTTGGGATGAAAACCAATTGTTTCATTTTGCATTAGTTCTGTATCGATCAGCACAGTAACTACTTTTTCTAAATCATTGATAAGTCCGAAGGGTGAGACAGATCCAGGAGTCAGACCGAGATACTTCATGAGTTTCTCCTCCGTTGCAAAACTCAGCCCCTTTTCTCCAAGGGTAACCGCCAATTTTTTAAGGTCGGCTTTCTTTTCACTCTCGAGAACCACTAGATAATATTTATTGCCTTTCCGATTGCGCAAAAACAGATTTTTGGAATGACCAGTTTCTGTATTGATGACATACTTGTTTGCGTCTTCGACGGTAAAGACCGCTGGATGTTCATGTTTAGCATACTGAATTTCCAAATCCTGAAGTACTTGATAAATGTTTTTCATGGAAAATCTCTCATTAATTTCATAATTCGGGTTATTTAAAAATATTTCTTACTTTTTTCAATATTTCCTGTTGCTTTTTCATTGTTATTTTTCCAACAATACCTTTTATAATTGTGATATCGGCGGTAAATAATTTATCAGGTCTCACAAAACTGACTATAGGAAGTTTTCCTTCAGAAAAATCTGATGACTCAAGCTTTATCGCAGTTTTACTTGAGTAAGGCTTTGAAGTGATTTGACATAAAATCAAATTGTCAAATTCTACATTGGCAAGAACCATGGCTGGACGAATCTTCTGCCCTTTTAAATTCGAGAAGGGAAACAATACGAGAACTACAGTTCCTACTGTAAACTTTTCCATGCAGTGTCC
The DNA here is from genome assembly GCA_002788865.1 of Candidatus Roizmanbacteria bacterium CG_4_9_14_0_2_um_filter_39_13. GTDB lineage: Bacteria > Patescibacteriota > Microgenomatia > UBA1406 > GWC2-37-13 > UBA1450. Next base: position 951 of record PFSC01000084.1, on the reverse strand, counting down.
TCTTCTGGATTCATCCAATCTGTAATAAGTGCCTGTTCTGACAATAATAGTGCGTCTTTTGTCCGTTTAGTTTTTTTAGGGGCAGGGACGATTCTTATTTCGCCTTTTTTTACCAAAAGCTCAACCTCTCCTTCAAGAGCACTTTCATTGAGGAGTGGTTTGGGGATACGTATTCCTCGTGAATTGCCAATTTGTATAAGTGATGTAATCATACGTAATTACATTGTACTTACTCTTTTTTGAGTGTCAAGATGTTTATGGAAGCGAGTTGCCAGATCATTAAGCGCTAACCGGATCGTCAAAATGGACAGTCTCAGAATTTACTTGGCCGAAAATACCCCTTTTTGAATATATTCTTTAATCAACGACTGATAGGGAATATTTACTTCATTTGCTCGTTCCTTGACTCTGTTTATCAAATTTTCCGGAAGACGTATTGAGATGGGACGAGTAGTCGGTTTGAGATTGGGGAAATTTACCTCTTCCAGGTCACTTGCTACATAATGTTGAGACAGGTCTATATTTGACCAAAATTCTCGCTCTTCATCTTCGTTTTTAAATTGTGGAATATTAATTTTTTTCATAAAGACTTACCTCTTTTCTATTGAGATCTCGGGCTGATATAATCCTAACTCTTTGATTTCGTATGGTAAAAACAATAAACAATAACCGATCGTGCTTTGTTTTTCCAAGTATTCTTAACCGTTTTTCATTTCCTGAATGTATTGTGTCTTTAAATATCTTCTTGTGCCGATCATAAAATACTTCTTCAATTTCGCTATTTGTGACTTTGTGCTTGATTAAATTTTTATCGACATTGCCCCTATCCCATTCAAATCGTATAGGTTCTGACAATACCTTCATGTATATACTGTATTATACATTTAGTCTTATCTCACGCAAGATGAGCATGAAATAATAGCTCATTCTCATACAAGACGAGCATGAAAA
>PFSC01000182.1 GCA_002788865.1 Candidatus Roizmanbacteria bacterium CG_4_9_14_0_2_um_filter_39_13 | reverse complement strand
ATGATCATCCTCCGATGGGTTTTTGGCTCATGGCTACTTCATACAAAATATTTGGAGTTTCAGAATTTTCGACACGATTACCATCGGCAGTATTAGGCTTAATGAGCATTATTTTTATTTATCTTATTGGAAAGAAAATTTCAAAAGAAAATGCAGTTGGTTTTAGTGCTGCTATGATCCTTGGAACATGCGTGTGGTACGTCATTCGAGTGCGCTCTGGAAATTTGGATTCAATTTTTGTATTTTTTTATATTGTATCGATTTACACAGCTCTTCTTGCACGAGGGCGCATGGTGTGGTTTCTTGTGTCTATGCTATCGTTTGGTTCATTGATGCTCACCAAAACATTGGTTGGCGCCTCAGCATTACCAGTAATTTGCTTTATATTATTGCCAGAGTTGATTAATATTCGGAAAAATTATCTTTGGATTCTCGGTGGTGTGGCTTTATTATGTTTACTTGTTCTTCCATGGTATTGGATACAATATGTGAGTTATTCAGACTTTGTTCAACATCATTTTTTCACTATTGGAACACGAGGAAAAACAGCCGATTCTTTTTTGAATCTACAATATGAACTTCCACTATTCTATCTTCACATGGGAGTTCGCAAATGGTATTATCTGTGGCTTGCTTCTGGGGCATATTTAATTCTATTCTTTCGATTTATGAAAAAAAATATCTCGAGTTTATTACTGTGGAATGTGGTAATTTTGTATCCATTCTTGACTACAGATCAAACTCATATATGGCATTTGATACCGGTATATGTTCCGATTGCATTGATCATTTCGTTTGGAATTTGGGATGGAGGAAAATTAATAGTGAATTATATTAAGCATTTTAAAATACCATTAATGATACGATTCAATCTTCTCCATGACTGGGTAGTAAAAGGGATATATCTCGGAGTGATAGTATTTATTGTATTTTTACAAGTGAAAATATTCTATTCAGAGGTCATTCCTCAGTATCGATATACTCCAGACGACGTTGATATCTCTCAACGTGCGGGCAAATATGACTCAACGATTTATCTAGATGATGATTATCTGCCTCTTGCTGTGTACTATTCCGATCAGGCTGTACATCAAATGGCATATGAGCCGGAAGAAAGAAAAACATTGGTTAATTTATTTAAATCAGAAAATGAACCATTTGTTGCGATTACTCGAAATTGGGCACTAAACAATCTCGAAGAAAATGATTTGGAGTACAAAATACTTGAGCAAAATGACTCATTTTCAATTGTCACAAAACCACAATAATGTTATTTTTATTTGCAGGATTACTTCTCAGTTTATTTGTTTATTCATATGCCCTCATTGATCCGAATCTTACCCTAATAAATCATCCGTTGTGGGTTGTTTTTCGAGATCCATTAGTTTACTTTGGTTATTATCAAAGACAAGCTTCTACAGTTATTTTCATTATTCTCCTCCTTCTCTTGTTTCTTTTTCACTGGTATTTTACGAATAATTACAAACGTTTCTCACTGTGGAAAATTATTGGAATCATTTCTGTTTTTTCAATAATTTCCTACCCGTTCTTATCTCATGATTTCTTCAATTATATTTTTGACGCTAAGATTTTGACATTCTACGGCAAAAATCCATATGAACTTATGCCGGGTTTTTTTTACCAAGATGAATGGCTTCGTTTTATGCACT
>PFSC01000047.1 GCA_002788865.1 Candidatus Roizmanbacteria bacterium CG_4_9_14_0_2_um_filter_39_13 | reverse complement strand
GTACAGCTATTATTCTTGTGTGGTATCGCGCGACCCGAAGAAAAGAAAAAAGAACTTGAAAACACGTATACATTTGTAGTATTTTTATTATATGGGACAGGTAAATATTTCAAAAAATCATCATAAGCTCATTCTTGTTTCTCTAGCAATTCTATTTATTGTGATGTACGCTTTTATTTTTCGGACTAAGTCCTCTACAACTACTCGCATCTCTTCACCTCAATCCGAAACAATGTCAAATGAATACACGTCAACGTTTTTGAAGTTTAGTTTTTTTGTACCTTCTGGATTTGAAGTAAGTGAAAATGGGAATTCTATAAAAATAAAAAAAGGTGCCAATAGAATTATAATTGATAAAATTTACGGATATTCGAACTCAACTGAAGAATACTTAAATTTACTAAAAGAAAGAAACCATTTAATAATCACAAATAATGGAGAAAAAAGATATGGATTTGATATTTACACCATTAAATATGGAGATAATAAGTCAGATGAGTTAATTTACATCAAAAGTATTGGAGAGACCTCTTTCATCTCCATCTCCACCTCCTCTCCCGAACTCTATGACGAGCTCGATCAGATCGCAACTTCATTTGAATATCTTGGTGATACAAAAGAGTAGTTTTGTGTATAATTTTCATTTTCATCCTCCCAGTTGCGGGGATCCATGGATTCAAAAGGAAATAATCCTATATTGAACTCCTTATATCTTGTATAATAAAGACATGTTAACAGTCAAACAAGTTCAAGAAGCAGTTATTCCGATACTTCACAAGTATCAAGTAAAGCGAGCATCCCTCTTTGGGTCAATCGTACATGGGACCAACCACGAAAAGAGCGATGTAGATATATTAGTTTCATTACCACAAAAATATAGCCTATATGACTTTATTACCGTAAAAAACGAATTGGAAGATAAGCTCCAAAACAAAGTCGATCTCGTTGAGTTTGATAATATTCGACCATATCTCAAAGAACAGATTCTTTCGTCTCAAATTTCAATTATTGCATGAAGCGCACTGCAGCAGAACGAGTATCTGATATCGCCGAACATATTGATAAAATACTTCTCGCAACCCATGGAAAAACATTAGAAACTCTTGAAGAAGACTATATTCTTGTTGCAGCAGTAGTCCGTTGGCTTGAAATAATAGGCGAAGCGACGAAATATGTTCCCAATTCTATAAAAGAAAAATATCCAAATATTCCTTGGCGACAAATGGCAGGTATGAGAGACGTAGCGATCCACGATTATTCCGATTTGAAGATTGAAAGAATATTTAATACTATCCAAAACGACATCCCCACGCTCAAAAAGCAAATTGACGCTATTGAGATTGAGTGATCATCACAAAATCCACTTGAGCTCTATGACGAGCTCGATCAGATCGTAGCTTCATTTGAATATCTTGGTGATACCGAAAACTAGCCTATACAAAGGGTCAAATAAAAAATTGGAAACATGTTAAACTAAAACCATGAAGTCAATTTTTGAGGATGTACACAGTAGAACAATTAAAATGAAAGAAAAAATAAAGTTTTCCAGTTTCTCTTCTTACCATTTAATTATCATTACAGCTCGGACAAAAAGTGAAAAACAAATTTCTCCAACTGTAACCGACGACGAAGATTTGATTGTCAAGATAGATGGAAAGACCTTTCCTAAACTTCATTCTGACAGACTAAAGGATTCTCCTGCCGCTTTCAGCGGAGGAAGGCTGCATAACTTATCTAAAATTGTTTATTTTCTCACTTTTCTGAAAGGGAAAGATCATGAGATTGTTCTAGAAGCAGATCAACCCCTCGGTACTGCCACTTTTGAGAACCTACAGGTCTATGCTTTGAGTCCAACTGACAAGCTCACTTTGGAACCTAAAATTCAAGCTGAAGATGGTGATAGGCGACCATGGCTGACTTTTGTTCTAGACAATCTACTCTTGAAGTCAATAGCTCCAACTATTACCTACTCTCGTCGCAAAAGAGACAGCGACGATGTCAAAATCATTATTGACGGCAACACACAGGGAAACCCACTTAGAACTATTAAGCATTTCTTGTGGAGATATGCAGGCTCCCTTTTGCCTTGGATTGCGCCAACAAAAACTGAAACTGAAATATTTACTATAAATTTGCCACAGGATTTACACTACATTGAGTTTGATGCTGATCGAATGCCGACGTTCAGCAAACTTGTTCTGGATTTTGGTAGCACTCTACCACTTTTGGCTGGAATACCAACAGTTGATAATCCTAAATGGACAGGGGATTTTTATGATGATACTGATGTGATAATTTTGGCACGGTTAATTTTTGGAGAAGCGAGAAATCAGTCAGATGAAGCTATGACTGGCGTGGCATGGGTAATTAAGAATCGTTTGCGAGCTAATCGTCAATATTTTGGAAAGAGTTATCATGAGATTATTTTAAAAAACGATGGTAAATACTATCAATTTTCTTCATTCAACCCTAATGAAAAAGATAATTTTCCTTTATTGATTGATCCATTGAAAACAAAAAATACTATAATCCAAAAAGCTTGGTTTAATTCTTATGAGGTAGCTCTTCGTGTTATCAGCGGGATAGGAAATGATCCAACGGGAGGTGCAACTTTCTTTCATTCTTCAGATTTATCGCAAGAAAAATTTGTCACCGAGAGTGTTCCTGGAGCTATATACATAAAACCAATTGGGGATTTTCTCTTTTATCGAGATCCCAATGAAATATAAAATGAAACGCAAACCAACGCTTTTATTAATCTTATTGATTGGAATTAGCATGGGTTTGTTTATTTTTTGGCATCTCAATGTTGTAGATACACCAGTTTCACAATCTCAGATTCAAGAAGATCCTATAAAAATACACGAAAAAGGAAACGCGGATTTAAAAGAAAGATCTCTTGAGCATTCTCCAGATAATAGGAAGGTTGCATATTATCAAAATAAGTTTGTGATGGATATTAAAACGATCGGCGATCGAGATTATACTTCACTCATTGTCGAACAAAATGATAAAAAGGAAACTATATTTCAAGGCAATTTTCACCTGTCTTACTTTGAATGGATGAACAATAATAAGATTAAGGTTTATAAAGGTTGTGGTTCAAGCTGTCTATTAAGTTATATTATTGACATAAATACTAAGCAGTTTGAGGAATCAGTTGAAAAAATTTTTGATTCTGATTGAGTTTATAATTCAGCTTACGCACCGTCATCCTGGTATTGGTGATACAAAAGAGTAGAACTTCGTATTATAATGAGACTGCAATGAATGAACACACATCTCACTTCCTCAGTTTGATAATACCTGCATACAAACAAGAAAAGACGATAGTCGAGAATATCGTCCATATACAAAAAGCCCTTGAGACAATCCGATATGACCATGAGATCATTGTGGTCGTGGATGGAAAAGTAGATCAGACCGTAGAAAAGCTGAAAAAAGCACAGCTTCCGAAAGTCAAAATTGTCTGGTACAAGGAAAATCAAGGTAAAAGCTTTGCTATTCGCGTTGGTATGCATGAGGCAAAAGGGGACTACGTCATGTTCATGGATTCGGGGATGGATATTGACCCAAATGGTATTTCGATGCTTCTTGAACATATGGAGTGGTACAAAGCTGACATTATTGTTGGATCCAAACGTCATCCTGCTTCTCAAGTCAAATACTCGTTGCAACGAAAGATCTTAAGTCTTGGATATTATTATTTGGTTAAATTTCTTTTTGGGGTGGATGTCCAAGATACTCAAGCAGGAATCAAAATTTTCAAAAAAAGCGTCATTGAGAAGGTCCTTCCGAGACTTGTCGAAAAGAAGTTTGCCGGGGATTTGGAAATTTTAGTCGTCTCAAAACTTCTCGGGCACAATAGAATATTTGAAGCACCGATCAAGCTTGACTACAACTTGGGATCAATGACCACCGCGGCCACAATTAAGTCTATTCGTGGAATATTTACTGATACTCTTGCAATATTCTACCGAAAAAACATCCTTCATTATTATTCTTCCCCAAAAAACAAAATGATATACCCCAATGACATGACGATTTATGAACCAATACATTCTCATTAAACGAAACGAAACGAAATGAAACAACCGACATTTAGCGTGATCATCCCGGTCAAAGAAGTTGGGTCATACTCTTTAGACGAAGGTCTCCCCGGACTTCAAAAATTGACATATCCTCATTTTGAAGTTCTTCTTCTGCCAAATGACTCAACCAAAAATGACCAAATTCTCCTAAAAAAATACCCATGGCTTCGCATCATTCCTACCGGAAAAATCACACGACCCGCACAAAAACGTAATATTGGAGCACGAGTTGCAAAAGGAGAAATAATCGCATTCATAGACGATGATGCATATCCATCTCCACAGTGGCTAGAAAAAGCAGCAAAATTGTTTCAAGAAAAGAAAGTTGAAGCGGTATGTGGACCCGGAGTACTTCCTAAAAAAACGAATGACTGGGAGCGTGTTTTTGATGTACTTTTGAAATCGCCGATTGGCTCGGGAGGGTTTGCCTATCGTTTTACTCCTGAAAAAGAACGATATGTCGATGATTATCCTTCGATGAATTTTTTGATTAAAAAAAAGATATTTCTTGATCTTGGAGGATTTGACAATGATTTTTGGCCGGGCGAAGATAGCAAACTCTGTGAAGAGCTTGTGAACAGAAAAAACGGCAAAATTCTGTATCATCCTGATGTGCTGATTTACCATCATCGCAGAAATAATTTGCTGGACTTTCTCAAGCAACATAGTCAATATGGATTTCATCGAGGAGCTTTTTTTGCCCATGGTGACAAGAATTCACGGCGAATCGCTTATGTAATACCAACACTGTTTGTTCTGTACATAGTAGGACTTGCAGTGATGAATACCCTGACCCTTCCTATCGTTAGAATGACAGTACTTCCTATTCTGATCATTCCTCTCAAAATATACATTGCTGGAATCATCATACAATGCATACTATTTGCAGTATCCACTCAAAATATTACCCTGAGTGTACTTGCTGGAATGATCCTTGTAATGACTCATATCACGTATGGAGTATATTTCATAAAAGGATTGATTATTGGGTGGCAAAAAAAAGATAAAATATATTAGAGAATCTGTGTTATATTTTCTGCATACCCTATGATTAAAGATAATATTGATGTTGTCAAAAAAGACGATATAGAAATCAAGATAATTCGCAAACTATGCATTAGTGCCGCAACCTGTGTCGTTTATGCACCGAACACTTTTGATCTTGATGAAGAAAATATTGCCATCATCAAAAATGAAGAGTGGGACAAACTTGAAAAAATTATCGCAGCCGCACAATCCTGTCCTGTTGCCGCAATTGAAATATTTGTCAAAGGCAAAAAAGTCTGGCCAAAGTGATTGACATCCAAAAGCAAAACTGCCATACTGGCATTGTCAGGTGCAGAAATACTATATGAAAAAAACTACACCCAAAAAAACTACTTCAAAAGTAGTAAAAACAGATACAAAAGGCGTGAAAATAAAATCTCCTTCTGAAATTACCATTGTTGTTGGATATGCGCCGATTGAATCAAAAAAGGGTGTTGCCCTTCTTTCCCAAAATAGACAGTTTCAATACTTTAACGCAAAAACATATATTTATCCTATTGTCCCGGCATATGCTGCCTCGAATCTACAAAAACACGGATACAACACCTATTGGATGGATGGAATAGCAGAGGAAAAAACGTACGATCAGTGGGTGGACGAACTGACGGCAACAAGTCCAGATTATCTGATGGTTGAGACAAAGTCTCCAATCGTGAAAACTCACTGGAAACAGATCAAAGATCTCAAGAAAAAACTACCACACCTGAAGCTCATTTGGGTAGGGGACCACATCAGCTATCTTCCAATAGAAATATTTGAAAATAGCCCGGTAGATTATGCTATCACTGGAGGAGATTATGATTTTGTCGTAGTAAATCTACTCAATCATATTTATAAAGGTGAGCCGCTGGAAAGTGGTGTGTACTGGCGGTCAAGTGATCAAAATATCAAAGTATCAAAGGATCAACGACGCGAAAAGAAATTAAAATCAGGAGAAGTGATTTATAACTCAGGCCCTGCATCTCTCAAGCACAAACTTGACGACCTTCCGTTTGTCGACCGAGATCTTACCAAATGGGAACTATATGCATACGACAACGGAAACTACAAATATACCCCCGGAACATATATGTATAGTGGGCGAGATTGTTGGTGGAATAGATGCACATTCTGTGTCTGGGACCATACGATAAACCCCATTGGAAGTTATCGAAGCTTTTCACCAGAACGACTTTTTGCAGAGGTCAAACATGTTGTGGATAATTATGGCATCAAGGAGATATTTGACGATGCTGGTACCATGTTCATAGGTCCAAAACTCAAAAAATTCTGCAATCTTCTCATAGATAGTAGCTACAACAAAAAAGTAGTGTACGGATGTAATATGAGATTCAATGCCTTAAATCAAGAATATTATGACCTCATGGGCAAAGCAAACTTTCGATTCATTCTGTATGGCATGGAGTCTGGCAATCAAAAAACGCTCGACAAGCTCGACAAAGGAACCAAGGAGGCAGATGCCATAAATGGACCAAAGATGGCAAGTAAAGCAGGTTTGGACCCCCATATTACGATCATGCTTGGGTATCCATGGGAGACATATGAGGAAGCGCGAAGAACGATTGACATCGCAAAATATGCATTCAAAAAAGGGTATTACGAAACCATGCAGGCGACTATTGTGATCCCATATCCAGGAACCCCGCTCTACAAAGAATGTAAGGAAAAAGGATGGTTGCTTACTGATAATTATGATGACTTTGATATGCGACGACCCGTAATGAAGACGCCATTCCCTCAAGAAAAGATACTGGAACTGGAACAGGATCTGTATTCAGTATTTATGACTCCTCAATATATTACGAGAAAGATTCTTGAGATTCGAAGCTTTCACGATTTTAAATATCTTTTTTACATGGGATGGAAGCTGATCGGACATCTTCTGGACTTTGATCCAAATCAGACGAAAGTGAATTACTTCTCGTTAGCATTCATAAAAAATGCAGGAAAAGCCTTGTTTGGGCATTTCTTCCGACCAAACACTTCAGTTGATCGGGAAAAGGATGCGATAAAACTTGAGGAGAGTGCGATGAATTTGTAAGGCATAGCTTCCCCCAATTCTTCTTGACAAGATTGCATATACTCTCTATTATAGATAGTATATGAAATCATACGATATGAGTCTGATAACTAAAAAAATATACGAATCGTCCGTCCAGTTGTTTACCTTAAAAACATTACGGGAACATTTGGGAGTTGGAAAATCCAGTTCTTTATTCAAAGTTGTCAATCGCTTAATAGACAGCGGGGTATTGATTAAGATTGAACGAAATAAATATGCACTAAAAAAGTACTCTTGTAGTGAGTTTACTCTTGCAAATTTTCTTACCGAATCCTCATATGTATCATTTGAAAGCGCGCTCAGTTTTTATGGCATCCTTTCTCAGTTTCCTTACGAGGTGACAAGCGCGACTCTTGGTC
>PFSC01000102.1 GCA_002788865.1 Candidatus Roizmanbacteria bacterium CG_4_9_14_0_2_um_filter_39_13 | reverse complement strand
CTCTTACATGTGAAGATCGAAAGCAGAAATATTGCAATCGTGGATTTAGGATTTTTATGTCACAAACTCAAGATAATTGTCTCTTGTTATTACTGTATATTCCGCATTTAGATATGCATCCCGCCAAACCTTTGGAGAAATAATCTTTCCTGTACTCTTGTATTTAAATTCATACCCATACAGCTTTCCTTCACTATATTCACAAAAAGAAGTATTGCAATGGATATGAGGTGGTATAATATAAACATGCTTACATCAGTAATTTTAAGAAAAATCGATCAACTTGAACAGGAGCTCCAAGAGCTAAAAAAACTCATAGGTTTTTATGACGAGCGAAAAGGACGTATAAACAAAACATATATCAGTTTAAGAAAAAATATAAATAAAACTTTTTCCGATGAAAAAGCAATAAAATTCGTAAACGAAGAAAGAGAAAGAATGTATACATCTTAAAACGATATGATCCCGTATCCTACCGTAGTTATCGACACAAATATATTGATCTCCGCACTACTATCTTCTGGTAATTGCAGCAAAATACTTGATATGTTGGTAAACGATGAATATATACATATAACCTCTAAAAATATTCTTAATGAGGTCGATTTAGTAGGAAAAAGAGATAAGTTTCGAAAATATTTCTCTATACAAACATTTGAATTATTTTTATCAATTCTCAATGAAACATCAACTATCGTTGAACCTGCCCCAGTGATCCCATCACAATATCAATCGCTAGATTCTTCTGATAATATTTTTGTTGCCACTATCTTCCACTATCGTCCCGATTTCTTCATTACAGGAAACACCAAACACTTTATGCAAATAAATGAACTTACGCACATTATTTCTCCAGACAAATTCATCACTCTGCAATCAGAAAAATAGAAAAAAGACCAAGTGCTTTCCTTCACTATATTCACCCAAAAAGTAGGATTGTAATGGATATGAGGTGGTATAATATTTTATATGCGTGAAGAATCAAGTTTATGGTTCAATCAAGCTGGAGAAGATTTTAAAAGCATCGATAGTCTTTTGAGAGACAAGAGATATCACGGTGCGGTTCTTTTCGCACAACAAGCTATCGAAAAGATTCTAAAAGCATACATCATTGAAAGAAATCAAACATTACCTCTGAAAACTCACCGAATTGATACAAGTTGCCAGAAAAATCTATATATGGATAAAACAAAAATTGACAAACAACTAAAAACATTTTAGCAGAGAGTTATAAAAGAGTTTAAACCGCAAAAAATTTTACTATATGGTTCGTATGCTCAAAACACCGCGAATACATATAGTGACGTGGATATCGTTGTTATTTCAAACTCTTTTATTGGGATAAGCCCTGATGAACGTTTTCAAAAACTGTACTTGCTCACGCAAGATCTCCATCCTGATTTTCAGGCACATGGATATACCACTAAAGGAAATTGCGGAAGCATTGCCGTACTCTACACTGACTGAAGCCCTACGCACTGGGATTAATATATGAAAACATATACAAATTAGAAATTCAACTTCTATTTTGTATGGAATATTTCTTCCTCATTCCCCCATTTATACTCACCCAAAAAGTAGGATTGCAATGGGTGATGATATAGTATAAAATAAGTATGAAAAGAATTAATAATTTTATTCATACTATGCAAACACAACGTATAACCGCAAGCATACCAACGACTTTATATCAACAAATGGATGAGCTGGTGGCGATTGGTGGGCGGAGCAAATTTGTGGCAAGAGCGATCAAGAAAGAAATTGTACGAATCCAAACTCAAGGTAGCCCTCTCGATCATTTTACCAATATGGTCAATGATCAGAGTATAAAAATACCAAATCTGACAACTACGAAAATCAAAGAGTATATCAGTCGTGGCAGACTATGAATCACTATATACTTGATGCATCATTTCTTGTAGTTGCTTTGCTGAAAAACAATCCAAAAGTGACTGAAAAATGGAATATTGCCAGCAATGAGGTGAAGAATGAAAAAGCTATCTTACATTCTGTGTCTTTTTTTCTTTCAGAAACAGCCAATGCCTTACGATATACATTAGAAAAAGAAAAGGCAATCGTCTATTTAAGCCTTATTACCAATCTTCCTATCAACTACTACAATCTTCAACCCGAAGATTGGACTGTTATACTCGACTGGTCATATACACACAACACAACAGTATATGATACTTCATACCACTACATCGCATCATTGCTCAAAGGAACCTTCCTCACTTGTGACAGCAAATACTACCAAAAAGCGCAAAAAGAAGGATTTATTGAACTTATAAAATAAAACTCCGATTGTCATATCGTTTGTTTCTTCCTCATTCCCTCATTATCGATTCATTTTTATCCTTCCTCTGCCTCTTGAAACCCTTTCATAAGAGCGAGAATAAATACTGCAAGGACAGCAAGCGCAATCCACGTAGGACCATTACGTCTGAGGATATCTGTCCAGTTTGCAATCACTCGACTTCGCATCCCTTCTCCAGACATTTCTTTATACTTATTTCGGACATATTTTCCCGCCTCGCGCCCAAATAACTTATCTGCGACAGCGCCCATCTGTGCGCCAACTTCACCTCCATACTTCCCGAGCCACTCTTCCATCGAAAGCTGTGGTTCAAACTCCCATACCTGCTCACCTTCTTTGACGCGTTTTGGAAACTGTCCAGAATGAAGATATTCATTTACCATTCTATTTCTATCTTCATCATGGAGAGGATTTTCATCACCTTCAGATGTCACACTTGAAAAAGCAGAACGTTTTTTATGATTTACTTCATATGCTTTTTCACCCAAAAGAGACTCTGCATCTGAGTTGATTCTCATAGCTTGAATCGCATTCAGAAGTACTTCAAATCCCATACGATTTGCAATATCCGTATCTTCTTCTTTAATATTTGTTCGCATTGTAAATATTCCTTTTTGCATTTCCGCTTCATCATCTTTTCGATACACTTTCTTCATGGCAGAAAGGAGTCCATCTTTGTCCGTCACCCATGTTCGATACTGTTCCTGGGTGTTTGCAATAGCATCAACTGATCTGAATGCCATATCTTGTCCGGCACGAACAAACTCCAAGAATTGATATGCTGTATCGTGTAATGTAAATACTGTTTTTCCCGACAGGAGTTCTTCTCCTGACCATCCAAGTCGCGTGCGCATAAGATGGTCACGTGTATCTTTAAATTTTTGTCGAAGTTCATCTTTATATTTGTTCTTATATTCCGCCTTCTTATCTGCATTATTGTAGTCAACACCCTTTTCTCTCATGTAGTATTTGAGCCTCGTATCACTTATTTCAGGAGTGATTTCTTCTTTATTTACTCCTGGTTTTTGCATTACTCTTTTTTCAATTTCTTGAAAGACTTTTACGGCATTTTCGACTCTCGGGTGTCCTTCGCCAAACCGTTTCTCAAGTACTTTTCGGACAACATGATGATCTATTGCATACCCACCTGCAGTCTCTCCATCAACAATCCGGATATCACTCCGATCCTTCTCTCTCGAATTTATATCGTCGAGTCTGTTTGCAAATACATTGGTTCTCTTTTCTCCCGTATCCGCCTGATTTTTCACCAGCAAATTCATTTTTTTCACAGATTCATTTCGAGCGACTTGTTGAACATGTACTATGTCGTCAAATGCATGGTATAGATCAGTCTTTTGTGTTTGAGTGGTAGCATCATCGACGCCTATTGTATGTATGAATGTATTCTGAAGTTCACGAAGAAGGGTGATACCATTTTGAGATCTACTTGGATCTTCGACGTACACAAAGTCCATCGGCATTCTTTCAAACGCCATCACCGTCATGGCATGGTTTACAATCGCTTTGAGGGTATCTCCTTTTTCATCAAGATTTCGACCTTCTGCACCTTTGTCTGTTTCCCCTTTTCCTCTTACCGCTTTCCGCTCGACGATTTTCTTTACAAAATTTTCCCAAAAGTCTTCATCCGAATCAAAATCACCCAGACTTTTTTCTATTTCTTGCAAATTGTCATTAATAAACGAAACTTTGAACTCTGACTTTCCTACTCCTTGTGAAAAATATCTGCGATACAAAAACTTAAAGAAGTCTTTATAATGCTCCTCGTTTTTCACATTTCCCTTTTCCATTTTCAAATTTTTGTATCCACTCCCAAATAAGAAATTATCTCTGTACATTTTCACTACGTTTACACCTACATTCTCCAGTCGCTTCCATCCTTCAGTAAGGTCTGTTGTTTTACTCAACTTCATTTGCTCTTCATCCGTCACTAAATCCAGTAAATCGGTAATCCATGGCATGGCAGGATACTTGATTCTCCATCCATTTTGGATCTCAATCCCTCCAAATCCCATTGGGTTCAGTTCCATGATATTGGGCGCTATATCCCAGTCAAAATATTCACGACCAACGCGGGAAAGTCTTCCGATGTTTCGAGATTTAAGATATATTTCTTCTCCTTCTGCGGTGACATCTTCATGCATCCATCGCTTGTATCGTTTGATTGCTGCGCTTCCCATGAAGGAGGATGTATTTTGACTTCGAGAGTCAAACTCCGTATTCATGACAGTAGTGGGGGATGGAAGAAATGCCATTCCTTTGAGCGAAGCATCGGATGTGCGCCACTGATCATATGCATACCATGTTTTAAATACTTCAAGATTTTTGAGGACGGGATCTCGAAAGGTTTCCTTACCCATATCGGTGACCGGTGCATGTGCGTAGCTTGCAAGAGCATGCATATCAAGATCCAGAAGAGAAAGATGCGTACGAGCGTGGATGATTGCTCTCTTTATCGCCCAATCCGGAACATCACCTTCATATTGTGCAATCATGTCATTGAGCACTTGCTTTTGAACTTTATCGAGTCGTTCAAAAGCCCCTTGAAGCATTTTCGGATCTCGTTCCCATTCGTTGAAGGCAAATTCACGCTTGTAGTACGAGCTCATTGCGATTTTGGCAGACTCTATGACCTCGTGATACGGGAGCTTGTAAAGTTCGTCAATCTTACCAGATTTCAAGAACTCCTTTGCATACTCACCTGCTTGTTTAAAAAATGTTGTCCGCCCTTCGCTTAGTTTGTTTGTCAAAAGCAAAGAGTTATATTGGATACCAGCCATAAAATGACCATTCTCCGTCTCCATGGCGACATGAATATTTTCGAGAAAATCTGCAAAAGAGCCGACTTCTTTAAAATCACTACTTATTCGAGTCTCCGTGACCATCTTTCCTTTCCGAACCCATTCTCCATTGTCGTCTCGAGCATCATCTCGTTGATACGTTTCAATATCTTCATTCCCATACTGGAAAAATGGAATGGTTCTATCTTCCAACCCAGGAGTAAGTTTGTCGACAGCGCCATATAGTCTTCCAACAGATTTTTTTAGCCATGAATATACTATTGCAGGATTTGTCCCGTACATACCTGCATTTTCTTGGTTTGACTCTCCAAATTGTTTTCGAGGATCACCGTTGAGAATTGGCTCATAGATTTTATACGCAAAGGACATCAATCGGGTATGAATTTCCGCAGCAACTTCTTTTGATGCTCGTTTTCGTTTGTTTTCTTCCGAAATATCTTCCTTCCCTGCAAGGAGACTTAAGCGTGCTTTATATTTTCTGTAAAAATATTTATAAAAATCGTCTATTTTCTCCATCTTTTCCAAAAGCTCGATAGTTTCCGCTGCTTCATCCTCCTTAACATCATTTAGCAAGACTTTTCTCAAGTGTTCTTTTTCCTGATCACCGACTGTTTTAGAATTCTCTACCTCTGCAAGCACTTGCTTTGTTTTCTCACTCCTAAACCTCTTCTCCAACTGCTCTCTGGTAATATTTGGGAATGCATTTTCTCCATCTCTGTTGAAAATCTGCATAAAAATCTGAGACATAATTTCTCTTACATACGGATTCGCAATTGCTTCGTCAAGATTGCTTTCGAACGACGTTTCCTGTTGACCAGGCAGTGAAAAAGCTACATAATTACGCTGATGTAAAAAGCCATGAATGATAGGATATAAATGAATTGCCACCATCGGAGGCACTTCAAGTTGTGCGGCTAAAACAGAAGCCATGGAGTCAAACAGCTTTCTCGTAGGCGCGTGAGCAGGACGAGTAATCAGGCCGTTCTTGTAGGCGTCTACAAATATTTGTACTGATGCTGCGGGGGTTTGTGCATCTTCTACCATTTTTTCCTGCTCTTTACTTGTTGTTGGCTTCTTTTCACGAATTTTTTTGGCAGCTACAGACTCATTTTCCACTGCTGCCTTGACCTTTTCTGTTACTGCTGCAGCCTTCTCATTTCTGAATGCTTCGTCATTTTGTCGATCTTCAGGAGAGGCTTTGAAGGCACTTATCAAGTCCTGTGCATCAAACACATTTGCATCAGGTGGTCGCGAACCCCCAGACTGTTCAGCTCGACCAACAGCACGGGGATTTAGGCTTTGCTCAGCAGGACGCTCCTGAATTTCCCTGGTAAGTATATCTGCTCTATCTGCTTCACTCATATCAAAAGTATAGCAGTAAACCCCAAAAAAAGAACCCCTGGAGATATAGTTTTATATATTAAGTTATATTAATACCTATTATAATGCTCTTTTATGGAGAAAGTCGCGGGCGGAGGTCGCTACATTACTCAGAACATAAAATGAGAGAGACGTCGTCTGCATGTAGTTGGCAAGTTCGCAGTGAAGACATGATACTGCAGTTTTTGTGGCGAAGAACATGAATATATCAAGGAAAAAAATTGCAGGAAGAACGAGTAAACCAATCAAAGAATACAAAAGTTTCATATCCTAACTATACCATTTTTGAATTGAAGCTCCTCTCAATAAGTTATAAAGTATCTGTCATTCCCGCGAAGGCGGGAATCCACACTGGATCCCCAATCAAGTCGGGGATGACAAAGAAGTCTTATGATTACTAATAACAAATCTAATCCTCACTCTGCTCCGGTTCCTCGGAGCGCTCAACTTCTGAATGCTGGTCTTCACCTTCTTTTTTTAGATCAATCACAAGTCTACGATCACGACCTTCTCCAACAGAGTAGCTAGTGAGCTCTGGATACTTTTTACCCACGTATTCGTGCATGATTCGGCGTTCATACGATGAGAAACCTCGAAGATATGAAGCAGTGTTTCGTTCTTGGACTTTTTCAACCGACTGATCTGCGATGTATTGAAGTCGTTCGACTTGTTTTTCACGATAGTCATTCACATTGATAAGGACACTTACTCTTTCTTGTGTTGCTTTGTAGAGCATGACTTCCAAGATCTTTTGGATTGCACGAATAGTTTCTCCATGTCGTCCGATGACGGTCGGGGCATCTTCTTCCGTATTTATATTCACGTGATACATACCCTCTTCTTCCTGGACTTCGATTGTGACATTGTCAACCATCTTGTCTAGAAGTTCTTGAGTTAAGTTTTTGATTGTTTCTACTTTGTCCATACTGAATTTTTGAAAATAATAATATTATTTTTTGTTTTTTTGAGTGATGTAATGTTGGATTATACTAAAAAGTGAAAACGCATTCCAATATATTGAAAGCCCTATCGGAAGCGTGTACGAAAAATATCCTATCATGATCGGGAAAAAATACTTCATTTGGGTATTCATTGCCTTCTGAAACTCTTCAGAAGTAGATCCTTCTTTTTTACCATCTTTATCCTTTTCTTTATTTTCTTTGTCATCTTTGATGGCTGATAAATCAGTCATTGGATTTGCGGTCATCGTGACTTTTGACTGCCAGAATTGAAGACCTGCGGTTAAAACCGGAATCAAATAATAAAACCATAATCCTGCTTGAGCTGGAGATTTTGCCAGATCAAAACCAATAAACAGTGTGTTCAAGTTTTCAATCTGAAAGTTTGGGAAGTATAGCTGCTTATTGATCTCTTGGATTTTGGCACTATATCCATTTGTGTTAAAAAATTGATTGAGAGCTTGATATAATCCAAAAATAATCGGCATTTGGATTATTGCAAAAAGACACCCTGATGCAGGATTGATCCCCGCCTCCTGATATAGCTTGAGTTGCTCTGCTTGAAGTTTTTTTGGATCTTTTTTGTATTTTTTTTGAAGTGCATCAAGCTGGGGTTTGAGATCCTTCATGACTTGTGCAGTCTTCATCTGCTTCTGAAATAGAGGGTGCATGAGAAATCGTATCGCCACAGTGATGGTGATAATTGCAAATCCCAACGCACCTGGGATTCCTACGCTTGTCAATACGTCGTACAACATGACAAGGACATTGATAATAGGAATAACAAAAATTGTGTGAAATGTTGTCCCGATGGTCTGAAGCATATAAGAATAGAAAATAATCACTTTGCAAGGTCTTTTCTTCCTTTTCTCCGTCTTCTATTTATCGTTGCGCGCCCATCTGCGGTTTTCATTCGTGCGAGAAATCCGATCTTTCTCTTTCTTTTCAATACTTTTGGCTGGAATGTGCGTTTTGGCATATTGTATTATAACGAACTATTAAATAGTAAATGTCGTATATTTATGTTTCAAATCTTGAATCCATGATCGATGAATCTTCACCGTGAAACGACTTCCAAATAACCTCTGTAACGAATGGAATATATGGATGAAGCATCTGAAGGCAAGAGTAATACACCTTCACCATGTATTGGGAAGCATCAATATTACCATTTTGCATGCATTCTTTCAACTGCTCAATATAATAGTCCGCATATCTATGCCAAAGAAAATCATACATAAGGTCGAAAGCCTTCGCAAATTCAAATTTTTTAAAATGAAGATGGTATTGTTTTTGAACAGTTCCAAACTCTTTTTGTAACTGTTTCAATGTTTCACTTATGTCATCCTCGACCCCGATCCCCATTTTCATGGGGACGGATCCACTCTGGATTCCCGCTTTCGCGGGAATGACAACATTGGTTTTACTCATTTCGATAAACCTTCCAATATTCCATACTTTATTACAAAAATTGCGCATTGCGACGATCTTATCTTCAGATAGGACTACATCTCCCCCTTCTTTTGTACCAAAAATGAGCGCAGCCCGTAACGCATCGGCGCCATACGTTTGAATCATATCGAGCGGATTGATCACATTTCCTTTGCTTTTACTCATCTTTTGACCTTTTTGATCACGCACCATCCCATGCAAAAATATGTGTTGAAATGGAATATCTTTCGTTTCAAAATAACCTACCATGATCATCCGAGATACCCATGCGCGCAAAATGTCATATCCCGTTTCCATGACCGTCGTTGGATAAAAATAATCAAAGAAACCATCTGACCCATCACAATCACAATTTGCCATTAAAGTAGCAAAGGGCCATTGAGCGCTAGAAAACCAGGTATCAAAGGTATCTTCATCTTGGACAAAGGCACAATTTCCACATATCTGACATTTCTTCGGTTTTTCCACAGAAATAAACCATTCGTTCTTCTTTTGACATTTGTACGCCGGAATTTGAATCCCCCACACAATCTGTCGCGAAACATTCCAGTCGATGAAATTTTCGAGAATCTGAATGAGCTGCTTTTTGAATCGCTTTGGATGAACATGAATCTCATCATTCTTGACTTGCTCTATTGCTTTTTCTTTCAGCGGACCGACGTCAATAAACCACTGCTCTTTTGGAAGTGGTTCCAATGTCGTACCGCATCGATAACACGTGTGGAGAACCATCTCGTGTGGAGTGATTTTTTCGAGAAATCCTTGCTCTTCAAGTTTGGCGACTATCAGCTTTCTTGCCTTGACAACATACACTCCGTCGATATCTTCAAGCCCAGTATCTTTCATATGGCCATCAAACCCAATGATTGGTGGGTGAGACAAACCGTGTTTTTTCCCGATCTCAAAGTCATTAAAGTCATGATTTGGCGTCACTTTCACAGCTCCCGTGCCGAATTTTGGATCGACATATTCATCGGCAATAATTGGAATTTCCCGATTGGTGATTGGAAGTAGGACAGTTTTTCCTACTAAGCTTTTGTATCGCGCATCACCAGGATGAACCATCACCGCTACATCCCCCAAATATGTTTCTGGACGAGTCGTTGCAATTGTGACCGAACCACCTTCTTTCACAGAATAGGTAATGTAATAGAGTTTTCCTGTATGCTCTCTGTCTGCAACTTCAAGATCTGAAAACGAAGTACCACACGAAGTACAATAATTTACAAGACGATTGGCCCTATAAACCATCCCATCATCAAACATGTGCTTGAATGTCTTATACACAATTGAGACTATGTCCTCGTCCATTGTGAACTTTTTTTTTGACCAATCAAGCGCAAACCCAAGTTTGCGAAGTTGATTTTCCATCGTGTTACGGTTCTGCATAACGAACTTCCAAATATCCGAAAACAACGTTTTTCTATCAAAATCAAATCTGCTTTTTCCCTGTTTTTTTAAATGTTTTTCATATACAAATTGCGTTTCAATACCTGCATGATCTGCTCCTGCAAGCCAAAGTGTCTCGTACCCAAGAAGTTTGTGATAACGAATCATGACATCTTCATAGGTATACATCGCATGACCGAGGTGAAGGTCGGCATTTGCGTTTGGTGGGGGAAGAATGATACAAAATGGATCTTTTGAAGAATTAACCTTTGCTTTGAAGTACCCTTCTTTTTCCCAAAACGAATATATGTTTTCTTCAAAGTTCTTGAAGTTGTATTTTTTGTCCATATCTTGAATCTGACGACTGACTAGTACTGTATCAAAAATGGGTTGATTTTGCAATATAAACATAGTATCTTTGGTCAATATGACATGGCTTTCAACAATTGCTGGATGGTATGTGTACCTTCTATTTCTTGGAATGCTTTTTTTTCCGATCATTGCGCGAATTTTTAGAAGGTTTCCTGATAAAGGGTATCCATTTGCAAAAACAGCAGCTATTATCGGCGTGAGCTATATCATGTACCTTCTCGGTTTGATGAAGATCTTACCTTTCACGAAAGAATCACTTTTTTTAATATTGTTAATTTTTGCGGTTTTTGTACTGAAGTTTTTTAAACAGGAAATTCAATCTCTCAAAAAACTATCATCAAAGCAGTACCTGCTGATTTTATTTGAAGAAGCTCTTTTTATTGTAAGCCTTCTCTTTCTTGCGATCATTCGCGCACAGGAACCATCTATTCACGGGCTTGAGAAATTTATGGACTTTGGATTTATGGAGTCAATTCTCAAGTCAACCTACTTTCCTCCTCTTGACATGTGGCTTTCTGCAGACCCTGCAAGCCCTGGAGGATATCCAATAAACTACTATTATTTTGGGCATCTCACTGGAGCACTCCTTATCAAGCTGAGCGGAGTTAACCCGTTTATAGGATACAATCTTATTCTTGCCACAATCTTTGCCCAGGGAATGACGCTCACCTTTTCGTTAACAAGCTCAATTACACACATGCTTCAAAACATGAAGCAAAAAATCGAGAAGATTTCTCTCATACCTACTGTTGCAGTCGGACTACTGGGAGCATTTATCGTAAACTTTGCTGGGAATCTTCATACAATATATACATTTACAACAGGTTACCCAAATGAAAGTCCAGAGCCATTCTGGGATAAATTTCAGTCGATTGCTGAGATCCAAGCCACAATGACGTCATCTGGTGGCGGGGTATATGAAAGCATGGTCCAGAACTCAGCATATTGGTATCCGAACGCAACTAGATTTATTCCGTTCACCATCCATGAATTTCCTGCATATTCCTATGTTGTCGCAGATCTTCATGGACATGTTTTTGATATCCCGTTCGTGCTCATAACCTTAGCACTCATTGTGCTATTTGTTCTCAATACTCGTTCGGGGCAAAAAACGTCTCATCAGCACACGCTCATAAAATGGATTGAAAATCTCTCAAAACAAACCATTGGAAGACTTCTCAGATTTCTTCCATTTCACAAAAACGCATCGCTCATCGTGCCATTCAAAGATCGTATTTGGGTCATGATGATAGGTTTTATCATCGCTATAAATTATATGACCAATGCCTTTGATGGGCCTATATACCTTCTCTTTATGCTTTTTGTGTTGTTTTTTGTGTACAAATTTTCATGGAAGTTTGCTATTCAAACAGCGACCTTACTCGCGTCTTTTCTCATTTTCTCGTTTCCATTTTCGGCACATTTTGAGCCGTTTGCAACAGCAATTGGCGTAAACTGTAGTCCAGATTTTCTTGTAGAAATTGAAAAATTTGGTCCGTTTCTTTTTGAAAAAGGAAATTGCCAACTTTCAGAACTATGGATGATGGGAGTCTTGTGGGGATTTTTCTGGATCAGCGGACTACTTTTTGCTTCATATCTGGCTATGAGAAAACGGGCTCGATATTCCCTTTCTTCTATCGATTGGATGCTTATTTTGATTTTTGGATACTGTACATTTCTTCTTATCATTCCAGAATTTGTATACGCCAAAGACATCTATCCTGGACATTTCCGGGCAAACACCATGTTCAAGCTCGGATATCAAGCTTTCATGATGATGGGTGTCGCATCGACCATTGCGATCTATCAGATCGTGAGATGGCAGTCAATAAAGAAGTATATTTTAATTCCAGTGTTTGTCTTGGCATTTTTTCTTATTTCTCTGTATCCATTTCTTGCGTTTCCTGCGTACTATCCTGGGTTGTATGACAAGGAGACATACACCAAAAATCAAAACCTTGATGGTATGACGTGGATGAAGACACAGTATCTTGATGACCTTGAGATCATCAACTTCATAAATACGTCTATCGTGGGACAGCACGTCATTCTTGAAGCGCAGGGCGACTCCTACACCGACTACGATCGCATATCAGCTTTCACAGGTAATCCTACCGTGGCTGGGTGGTGGGTACATCAGTGGCTATGGAGGGGGTCATCAGACGTGGTTGGGAAACGTATTCCAGACATTGAGGCTCTATATCAATCTGAGGATATCACGCAAACTCAACAACTCATCGACAAATATCACATTGAGTATGTGGTAGTATCAGGACTTGAAAGAGAAAAATACCAAAAGCTCAATGAAGAAAAATTCTCACAAATTGGATACAAACTCTTTGAGTCAACAAATGGGTTTGGGGCTCTGTATAAAGTTTATTAAAATGATATTTGACAAGAATTGAGAGATATGATATCGTATTAGTGATTGTTTTGGAAGGTATTTCAAAACAAAAGAAAGAGCATTACTACACGTCGTCCCCTTTATACGAGCGGTAGTGATGCTCTTTCTTTTTTGGTAAATACTTTCTGCGTATTTACAGCTGATACATTTGAATCGACAACTTCATTTTCTTCTGAAATAATCGAACAAATTCTTTTTTTGTAAACTGCTTGAGATCCTCCTTTATTGTAAAGTCAGAAACAATCTTTGCTGGAAAAATCCCTTCTTTATAGTTCATAGTCCCATCGTAATCCAAGATATTACATCGAGTCAAGCCCTATAGTAAAATGTACTTGATTATTTCATTAACTTATAGTAAATAATCCTCATTATATCCTTTCATAACAATGTAATTGCAAATATACACATTATGTGGATATCTATCTTATACACAGCTTCTAGACGTTTATTCTAGATCATTTGTTACAATATGACATGACAGTATCTGTAATCCTCCCCGCTTACAATGAAGAAAAATACATCGAAAAATGCATACAAAGTATATTAAACCAATCTATCCCTGCTGAAGAAGTCATTGTTGTGGACAACAATTCAACAGATAAGACGGTTGAAATAGCAAAAAAATATCCAGTCAAAATAGTTCTGGAAAAAACACAAGGGATTATCGCTACACGAAATCATGGATTTGATCTTGCCACTTCAGATATCATTGCTCGTACCGATGCCGACTCTGAAGTGCCGTATACGTGGATTGAGCAAATTAAAACATATATGGATACAAACAAATGTGACGCACTTCTTGGAGCGTCCTACTACAATATGTCACCTCCTCCCATAAACGATACACTTTTTTTGAGTTTTGCAGAAGCAATTAAAAAAATTTTTGGCGTGTATCCACTTATCGGACCAAATATGGCAATAACGCGCACTATGTGGCGGAAGATTAAACCTACCCTTTGTAAAGATGAACGTCAGATTCACGAAGATATTGATATTGCGCTTCAT
>PFSC01000144.1 GCA_002788865.1 Candidatus Roizmanbacteria bacterium CG_4_9_14_0_2_um_filter_39_13 | reverse complement strand
GGGATGGTTTAAACTGGGCCCTCAGCCTGGTCAACGCGGAAGTGCGATTATTGCTGGTCATTTTGATGGAAAAAATGGGGAAAAGGGAGTATTTACTGATTTAGACAAACTAAAAAAGGGAGATCAAATAACTATAAAAGATACTAATGGAGCATCTTTTGTTTTTATAGTACGGGAAATTCGTATCTACGATCCCGGATACGCAAATAGTGTTTTCAGTGCGAGTGAAAGCGCCCATCTCAACCTTATCACGTGCGATGGTGTATGGGATGGAGCTAAGAAAAGCTATGACAAGCGTCTCGTGGTATTTACTGATATCTTGAACTAGAAATATAAAGAGTCAATTTACCATACTAAATTTGTGAGTAGAAGGTTCGGATGTTTTTCAGCATCGGAGGGATGAGTAGTTTATCCTGAGGAGCGCTTTACTCCGGAGGAGTAAAAAAGCAACAAAGGGAATCCCCTCCCCCTGGACAATATATTTTAGAGTAATAGAACAATCTAAACTAATATAATAGTATTGTATTTTACCCTTCTGATTCAGCAAGCTCCATTTTGGTATAATGAGCGCTCCTATGAAAATCATCGAGAGAATGAAGAATATTAATTCTACAAAAGACTGTTGTCACGATGAAAATGTCTGTTTATCGAAAGAATATAATAAAATTATTCTTGTAGGCTCTCCAAATGTGGGGAAAAGTGCACTTTTTAACGCCTTAACAGATAGCTATGTTACGGTTTCAAACTATCCAGGGACTACGGTCGGAATTGCAAAAACGACAACAAGTATTGAAGGTAAAAATTATGAAGTAATTGATACTCCAGGAATGTATTCATTACTTTCAATTACTGAAGAAGAAAAGATTTCACGAAAAATAGTATTTTCTTATGCAAAAGACATAATAATTCACGTAGTTGATGCAAAAAATATTGAACGGATGCTTCCATTAACCCTACAACTTATTGAGGCTAATTTTTCAGTAATCCTTGTCCTTAATTTGATGGACGAGCTTGACAAATACAAAATAAAAATCAATATTGAGAAATTGGGAAAAAAATTAAAAATTCCCGTAATACCCACTATCGCAACAAAAGAAGTGGGTGTTAACGAATTAAAAACCGCAATTAATACTTACAGAAAACTACCTCAAAAACAGATATTACTAACGTATAGTGCCCGTATCGAAAAAAAGATTGAAGAAGTGATTAAATTACCGTTAAAATATCATCAACAATCGTTAAGATCAATTGCGCTTCTGTTGTTGCAAGATGAAACAACGGAAATTGAATTTATTCCGGTAACAAAAACATTTACGTCAAAAATCAATATAATAAAAACGGATGTAGAGAATGGAAAATCTTATCCTTTTCTTTACGAAATTGCGTTGGCAAGACAACAAAGAGCAACAGAAATAACATCGCATACTCTTTCGCAACAAAATTCAAAAAAAACTTCTATCGTAGATGAGCTTAACGAGCTTATGATCAATCCATGGACCGGAATACCTATATTAATTGTGGTTATATATATTGGTCTCTATCAAATTGTTGGCAAATTTGGGGCAGGTTATGCTGTTGATTTTATTGAAAATATAATTTATGAAACTACCCACGAGCTTACGCTCGGGGTTTCTTATCAATCAAACAGCGTAGCTGTTTGCCCCGCAACTATCGAAGCGGGGAGCGCCTCCATCCCACGAGCTTACGCATCGGGGATTTAATAGCGCTGTTAAAAATTATATAAATCCGTTTTTCATTCATACTATTACCTCTCTTATCCCTTGGAAAATTGTACAGAATCTTTTTGTTGGAGAATACGGCATGCTAACTTTAGGCGTACGCTATGCTGTTGCCATCATCCTTCCGATTGTAGGAACATTTTTTTGTTTTTGCCATTATTGAAGATTCCGGATACTTGCCACGCTTAGCAATGCTCATTGATCGGGTGTTTAAAAAAATTGGTCTTTCTGGAAGAGCAGTCATTCCGATGGTTTTGGGTTTAGGTTGTAGTACTATGGCCACAATGGTTACGAGAACCCTCCCAACAAAACGGGAAAGAATTATGGCGACAATTCTTCTGGTCTTAGCTATTCCTTGTTCAGCTCAACTGGGAGTACTTTTTACTCTTTTAGTACAGTATCCAAACGCTCTTATGGTTTGGGGATTTGTTATCATAACTATATTTTTATTGGTTGGATACTTAGGGGCAAAACTTCTTCCCGGTAATCCTCCTATTTTCTTTATGGAGGTGCCCCCAGTATTAACCAATTGAATAATCGGACTGAACTGAGCTCAGATCAGGTTCGAGGCTAAATCTACTGTGATTTCAGTAAACTATTAATGTCAAACAACTCATTTTGTTGTTTTCTCATAAGTACCGCAAAATTGTTATCACTCATATTATACGCAATTTTGTCCAAATCCTCAAATGAAAGATCAGGATTTAGAAAGTCAATATCTTGTTCTTCTGATGTTTCTTTAAGTTTTTCATATGGGGTTGTATACTGTCCATATACTTTCTTTTCTCTTCCTTTAAAATCCGTAATGACTTCAGTGACAAATCCACAAGGTCTGTGATAGTTGAGGTAAGGATTAAACCAACGTTCAAAGAAATTATTAAACTCTCCGGCTAATCCTTTATTGATATGAAAGTATCCTAGGTTTTTTCTGATGACAGATCCATTTTTAGTTTCAACTAGGGCATTGTCATTACAATGGCGACTACGGGATTTTGTCTGATGAATTAAAAGTTTGTTTAACAACTTGGCGACTATCTTGTTGATAAACTCACTACCCCTATCTGAATGGAAAATGAACAACCCTGTGCCAAGAGCACAGGGTATCAAAGACTACAACAGTCGTAACTGCATATCTTCTGGCTTCTTTCCCTGACTCTGAACATACTG
>PFSC01000046.1 GCA_002788865.1 Candidatus Roizmanbacteria bacterium CG_4_9_14_0_2_um_filter_39_13 | reverse complement strand
TATCCCTGCGGCAAGACCGCAGGGAATTGCAAGTTCAAAAATCTGGTATAGTGAATGTATAAATAATTTCTGCCCTGTGTGGTGGTAGCTCTTTGTTATTGGCGGAATAAATACATAAGGTGGTGGAAATTGAGATTACGAATAACAAAGTCAAACAGGAAATTGATAAAGAGTCCCGAAAACTTGCCTTGCACTATATGGAAACACTAGTAGATGTTGCCCGAGAATCTTTCTTGATTCTTGATTCCGATCTTAGGGTCGTATCAGCAAATCCGGTTTTTTACCAAAACTTTCAGGTTTCAAAAGAACAAACGGTGAATGTACTTCTTTATGAGTTAGGAAATGGTCAGTGGAATATTCCAGAACTTAAGAATTTACTGGAAGAAATCTTGCCACAAAAAGAAGTAATCAGAGACTATGAGGTTACGCATGTTTTTGAAACAATTGGCCAAAAAACAATACTTCTTAATGCCAGACAAATAGATACTGTACAGCTGATTATACTTGCTATGGAAGATATTACAGCCAGAAAGAGCCTCGAAAACAAGTTGAATGAATACACTAGCGAGCTTGAAATCAAAGTCACAGAGAGAACCGCAGAATTACAAGATCGGATAAAAGAACTAGAAAAGTTGAATAAAACCATGGTTGGAAGAGAGTTAAAAATGGTTGAGCTCAAAAAAGAGAACGAGGCTTTGAAGAAATAGGTCAAAGACTATAGCGGCAATCATAAAAAATGGCTGATAACATTAAACCCAAAGATTTCGAAAATCTTTATGGGTCACTTTTTGATAATACAATCGATGGGTTGGCTTACTGCCGAGTGGTTTTTGATAATCAAGAACAACCAGTTGATTTTATTTATGTAAAGGTTAGTAAAAACTTTGAAGATCTGACGGGATTAAAAAATGCTGAAGGAAAGAAAGTATCGGAGCTAATTCCAGGAATTAATATTTCTAATCCGGAATTGCTCGAGATATACAGCCGGGTAGCGTTAGGCGGAAAACCTGAAAGGTTTGAAACGTATGTTAAACCGTTAGTTAGGTGGTTTTCAGTTTCGGTTTATAGTCCCCAAAAGAATTTTTTCATGGCTATCTTTCAAAATATTACGTATCAAAAACAGATAGCTAAGGAATTGGCAAATGCCGTGATAGCTGCCAGAAATGTAATGGAGGACCTTCAAGCCGAGAAAAATAAGCTTGATGAAATCAAGGCAAACGATGAAGCAATTTTGGAAAGTATTGGAGATGGGCTAGTCGCTGTAGATCAAAATACAAGAGTGATTTTTATGAATGATGCAACTGAAAAACTCTTGGGGTGGAAAAAGAACAACGTTATAGGTAAATCATGGTTTGAAACTGTACCGATGGACTTAAAAAAGCGCTTGAAACTCATCCAGACTTAATACTACTTGATATCAGAATTTCAAAGATGGATGGAATGACTGTTCTAAAACAACTGCGAGCTGATGAATGGGGCAAAAATGCAAAAGTGATTATCCTTACAAATTTAGATGCAAATGATCGCATTTTACAAGGTGTTGTAGATGATCACCCATCGTACTACATGGTAAAATCCAATACAAAACCTGAGATGGTGCTCGA
>PFSC01000147.1 GCA_002788865.1 Candidatus Roizmanbacteria bacterium CG_4_9_14_0_2_um_filter_39_13 | reverse complement strand
AGAGAAAGCAACGATAAACTGGAAATTTACCAGCGCAATGGCAAAAGAGAAGTTTAAATTACATAATAATTAAGGTTATTAGGTACTAGTATGTCATTGCGAGGAGTGACAGCGACGGAGCAATCTCTAAATAATTAGATTGCCGCGCTCCATTTCATTCCGCTCGGGAATGACATCTGTGTCAAGACTTGTGAACCGTTACTAACAGACGCATTCATTCAGTTCTTAAGATGACACCTGTAGAATTTAGAAAGAGACATGCCGTCTAAAAAAAATGGGTACTTGACATATGTTTCAATGCGGTTATTGATGTAGTAAAATTTACTAAATTTGAAACGCTACCAATGAAAATGCAAAGACTGGAAGATCTTCCCAATTTAGGGAAGACCATCATACAAAATCTACATTCTATCGGAGTCTACTCTGTCGGAGATCTCA
This sequence comes from Candidatus Roizmanbacteria bacterium CG_4_9_14_0_2_um_filter_39_13, assembly GCA_002788865.1. Lineage (GTDB taxonomy): Bacteria > Patescibacteriota > Microgenomatia > UBA1406 > GWC2-37-13 > UBA1450. Next base: position 7,251 of record PFSC01000147.1, on the reverse strand, counting down.
AAAAAGTCGGTCCGGTGGGAGTATACAAAAAAATAACCACCAAATATCCCAAGAAAACTTGGCCTGTCTGTTACTATCTTTACAGTATTGAAGGTGCGTTGACTGGCAAGCACTGGAAATGATCTATCCAGAAAAAAGAAGAATGAGTTATTGGAGGCTGGTTTGAAATTTAAAACACATGAAGCATATAAATTTTAGAGAACTATCATCCTTCGTATCAATAGTACTACTCTCAATATCCCTCACCAGAATCTGGTCAATGAATCTCTATTATATCTTTGCCCATGATCCGGGCTTTATTGAAGCGTTTAGCAGTGATCCATGGCATCACTATCAAGTTTGGTTATTGATCATAGTCGTTGCGTATCTTCTACGAAAAGTAAAAAATACAAAAATTGCATATGCCGTTGGGATAGGAATGTTCCTCGAGGAGTGGCCGGTATTTTTGAATGACTTAGGCTTCGATACGAATAGCCTTTATCACAGTTGGCTTGATTTTATTGCAATTATGGGAGTTGTTGGGATTATTTATATGATATCCAGAGTTTTGGAAAGAAGGAATGCTCCGAGTTGAGACCCAACTTTTGTGATTTATGATCTTTTTGCAGTATGGGTTTGCAGGGTATATACTTACATCATGCAAAAGAATCGAGTCAATATACCCTCTCAAAATATACATGGATCAATAGAATTTACCACAGACGAAACAACTGCAGGTGACGAAGGACCAAGACCAATCACACAAGGGGGCGACATAGGGAATAAAGCTTCAGTGTAGCTTGATAATTTAGCACATGAGTCTCAGCAAGTAATTTTGGACATAAAGACAGTCTTTCCCTTTGATTTTTTTCAAGATGAGGTTATCGTTGATACGACTAAAGTAAGTATTCACATACATTATTTTTTTTATTCAAAAGAAGTAAGAAGCGTTCAGTTCAAAGATATATTTAGTGTCATCGTCCAACAGGGTGTATTTTTCGCATCGCTTGAATTGGTGGATAAATTTTTTTCAGAACAACCGATAATCGTTCGCCATTTGTGGAAAAAGGATGCAATAAAGGCACGACGGATTATTCAAGGGATGATCATTGCACAAAAGCAAAGTATTGATATTCGTACAATACCAGTAAAGGAATTGGTAAGTAAGCTTGAGACGATCGGCGAATCACGATGATACTATGAAGAGCGACAGGGAAAGCTTGATATTATTTCAGGATCGTTGAAATATTTTGCACTTCATACTCGATTTCTCTCTCCTCAAGATAAATTTTCACCCGATTGCCGACCCTTTTCCCCATAAGCGCACTTCCAACGGGAGATATATAAGATATTTTACAATTCCTGGGGTCAGCTTCATGAAGTCCAACGATTTGGAGAGTAAACTCATTTCCGTTCAATTTCACCTTCACATACGATCCGATCTCAACATACTCAGTTTGCGAAGGGATAGCTACTTTTGTGTGATCGATGACTTTTTGCAAAAATCGAAGTCTGCTATCGGTGGATCTCAGCTTTCTTTTTGCATTTGTGTATGCTGCATTTTCAGAACGATCTCCCATATCTGCGGCTTGAGTGAGCTTTTTGACATACTCAGGACGCGCTTTCTGAAGCTCCTCAAATTCATGCAAGATTGCATTGAAGCCTTCTTGTGTCATGTAAGTGTATATTCTTGTCATATTTTATTAAAATTAAGAAATAACAGGTTCACTTACTTGATGAACTTTTGTATAATCTCGATATGTCAAATAGTTTACACGATGATGCCCTCAACCTCCACAAAGAACATAACGGGAAAATTTCTATTCATCTAAAAACGCCAATTGAGACAAAAGAAGATCTTTCACTTGTATATACTCCAGGTGTGGCAGAAGTGTCTCGACATCTCGCAGCACACCCAGAGGAAACCAATGAATATACATGGCGAGGACGATGCGTCGCGGTGATCTCAGATGGCTCCGCAGTTCTTGGACTGGGAAATATCGGACCAGAAGGAGCGTATCCAGTGATGGAAGGCAAATGTGCGCTTTTCAAGCGCTTTGCTGGACTTGATGCGGTTCCAATTCTTCTCAATACCCAAGATCCAGATGAGATCATTCGAACAATACAACATATCGCTCCGAGCTTTGGTGCGATAAACCTTGAAGATATTTCTGCTCCTCGTTGTTTTTATATAGAAGAACAGCTTAAGAAAACATTGAATATTCCTACCATACATGATGATCAGTGGGGGACTGCTGTGGTTGTATATTCGGGTCTCTTAAACGCATGCAAAGTAGTTGGTAAAAACATTTCAGATTTGAAAATAGTGGTAAATGGAGTTGGTGCAGCAGGGTCTGCAATCGTGAAAATTCTTCATCACAATGGAGTACACAATATTTTGGCATGCGATAGTACAGGAATTATTTTTGGCGGTAGAGAAGGAAACTCCGAACATAAGGAATCTATAGCATCTATTTCAAATCCTGAAAAAATTAGCGGAAGCCTTCAAGATGCTGCAAAAGGAGCGTATATACTGATTGGAGTTTCAAAAGCAAATCTTTTCACCAAAGAGATGATACAATTTATGAGTAAGGACGCAATTGTATTTGCGTTGGCAAATCCAAGTCCGGAGATTATGCCAGATGATGCAAAGGCAACTGGAGTTGCAATCATTGCAACAGGAAGATCTGATTTCCCAAATCAAGTAAATAACGCACTGGGATTTCCGGGAATTTTCAAAGGAGTTCTTGACGCAGGTATAACGACAGTAAATCTAGACATGTTGACAAAAGCAGCAGTTGCTCTTTCGGACGTAATACAAAATCCAGATACAGAACATATTATTCCGTCAGTTTTTGACGAACATGTAGTTTTGGCAATCGCAGAAAGTATTTCAAGAAAAGTATAAATATCTGATGTGTAATTATACATCAACACAATATTGCATTATTAGCATTATTCATTTACAATCATTTTATGACAAAAACCGATACACCTACTAACCCAGAAAATGTAGTTTGCCCAAAATGCGGATCACCGTTAAGTCCCGTTGAAGAAACGCCCAATGGAAAGCAACTTCAGCGTTGCTCAACAGGATCATGGAATGCTGAAGAGAAAAAAGTTGAAGGATGTGAATATGTGAAATGGATTCAGCCCGAACCGGAAGTACTTGATGAAAAGTGCCCAAAGTGTGGAGAGCCACTTGTTATGGCAACAACACGATTTGGCAAAAAACTTAAGAAATGCAGCACCAGTGGTTGGGATCGAGAAAAGAAAGAAGCAACGGGTTGCGACTATATTCAATGGTTGACTGGAATCAAAGAAGAGCTCGATGAAAAGTGTCCTGATTGCGGAGAAAAACTCGTAATGATGACTACCAATCGTGGCAAAAAACTTAAAAAATGTAGCACCAGTGGTTGGGATCGAGAAAAGAAAGAAGCAACGGGGTGTAAGTATGTCGAATGGGTCAATGATCGCGGACCTGCAAAATCAAATGGAGATGATAAATTCCCTGATCATGAAATCTAATTTCCTCTTGACAGAGCTTATGGAGATGGACCGATTATGAGAGTGATCTCTCCCTTCATTTCTGTCGTTTGAAGTTCGCTTGCCGTGCCTCGGTGAATTTCTTCGAATTTTTTAGTAAGCTCTCGTGCGATTACGAGCTGATGAAGAGGCAATACCTTCTCAATACATTCTAGAGTTTCATGTATCCGAAGCGGAGATTCAAATGCGACAAATACCGTTTCAGGAACTATTTCTTGGACGGTGATTATTTTTTCAATGAGTTTCTGAAGCTTTCTTCCCTTCTTTGGGAGGAATCCAAGAAACATGAACTCATCACTTTTAAATCCTGCATAAATAAGTGCTGTGGTGACTGCTGATGGACCGGGAATCACGGTAAACGGAATGCTTTTGTGAATGCATGCCTTAATCAAAAGATATCCTGGATCAGATATGAGTGGCATCCCTGCTTCAGAGATGAGACTGACCATATTTTCACGCTCAAGCCATTTCATGATAAGAGGGAGTTTTTGCATCTCAACATCTTTATAGTATGATTCAATTTTAGGAGTTTTTAAAGCCGTGCTTGGCGAGTCAAGTTTTACCATTTCTTTGGCACGATCAATAAGATTCTTGGCAGTCCTCGTATCTTCAACAAGGATCATGTCAGATGATGTCAAAATTTTTGCTTGACGATATGACAAGTCATCAAGATTTCCTATTGGAGTTGCGACGACATTTAGCATGCTCTATTATAGTTCATTTTTTTACCCAACGTCCATAGATCCCCGTGGAGAGCAGTCTTTTTCCAAATGATTCTTCTAAAGTAAGTTCTCCGTACGAGATCTTACCACTTTTGTCTTTCATAAGATCCCCAATGATATTTCCCAGCATGATGCTTGAGGCTGATATTGCATATGCATTGATCAAAAGAAAAAGCGGTGTATCAGATAATAATGTCTTTGTTAAAGAAAGTAACAGCGGCATTTGTTTGAAAAAATCCCACGCCTCACCTTTTGGTCCGTGCCCATACACAGGTGGATCCATAATGATCGCGTCATATTTTTTGTTACGTTTTACTTCTCGCCTCAAAAATTTTATTGCATCGTCAAGTATCCAACGAATCGCATCAGATGGGAGTCCAGAAGATATCATATTTTCCCGAGCCCAGGTGATTGAGGGTTTGGAGGCATCTACATGAGTCACTTTCCCGCCAGCCTTTGCTGCGGCTATCGAGCCAATACCAGTATAACCGAAGAGATTGAGTATCTGAGGTTTCTTTTCACCTTTTGAAATTGTATCTGTTATCCAGTCCCACATAACCGCTTGCTCAGGAAAAATTCCAGTATGTTTGAACGGTGTTAGCCTCGCAGAAAATGTAAGATCTTTGTATTGAATCTTCCAAGATTCGGGCATGCGTGTGCGCATCTCCCAACGACCACCAACAAATAGTGCGCTTACATTATTCCATTCGGATCTTGGAGCATGAGGCTTCCAGAGAACTTGTGGATCTGGGCGTGAAATGCGATACTCCCCATATCGTTCTAATCGCATGCCATCTCCTGAATCAATAAGTTCGTAGTCAGCAAATTGTTTTTGAATGAGAAGATTCATATGGATATTATACCGTGAAAAATTCAAACATCGTCTATGCGTTATAATATGTAAATGTCATTTGATCTACAGTCACAGTTTGTTCCTACCGGCGATCAGCCTCATGCAATTGCAAAGCTCATGAGGGGTATTTCAATGGGCATGAAAAATCAGGTACTCCTTGGAGTCACTGGATCAGGAAAGACATTTACCATGGCAAATCTGATTCAAAATTTGAATATGCCTGCGCTCATCATCTCGCACAACAAAACGCTCGCAGGACAACTGTATCAGGAGTTTCGTGATTTTTTCCCGCAAAATGCGGTCTCATATTTCGTCTCATACTATGACTATTATCAGCCAGAAGCGTATATGCCTTCGACTGATACATATATTGAAAAAGAGGCTGATATAAATGAATTCATAGATAAACTTAGACTCCAATCTTCCACAAATATCCTGACACGAAAGGACGTGATCGTCGTCGCATCGGTTTCTTGTATTTACAATATTGGATCTCCTGCAGAGTATGGAAAACATATGGTTCAGATAAAAGTTGGAGATATTGTTGATTGGAAGAATCTTTCGGTTCGACTGACTGAGCTTTTGTATGAGCGGTCGGAGTTTGAATTCAATAGAGGAACGTTTCGAGTCAGAGGAAATCATATGGATATACATCTTCCTTACAAAGATTATGCGCTACGAGTGATCGAGGAATCTGGTCGAATTCAGAAAATTGAGCACATAGATCCTTTGACCGGTCAAGATGTTGAGGTGGCTGGTTCATCCACAGAGGAGGAGACAGTATATCCTGCAAAACTGTATCTGTCCGACCCAACAGTTTTCAAAAAAGCAGAGGCACAGATACGATCAGATCTGGAAAAAGAGTATCTGGGATTGAAAAAACAAGGAAAACCTCTCGAAGCACAGAGACTTTTGCGAAAAGTAAACTATGATCTTGAGATGATGCAAGAGGTGGGATATGTCAACGGAATAGAAAATTACTCACGGTATTTTGATGGTCGTGCACATGGAGATCCTCCCTATTCGCTTCTTGATTATTTTAAGAAATCATACGGAGATGATTTCTTGGTATTTATTGATGAATCTCATATGACAGTACCTCAGATTCGAGGAATGTACAACGGAGATCGTAGTCGAAAAAAAACACTTATTGATTTTGGTTTTCGACTAAATTCGGCACTTGATAACAGACCGCTACAGTTTGATGAATTTTACAAAATTCCTTCCAAGATAATTTATGTATCTGCGACCCCAAATGATTGGGAGATGGAGAGGTCGGGCATTGTAGAGCAGTTGATCCGCCCGACTGGTATAGTCGATCCTGAAATTGAGATACGTCGTGCAACTACTGAAATCCCAGATCTTGTGAAGGAGATAGAGATTCGTGCAAAAAAAGGAGAGAAAACACTCGTGACGACACTCACAAAAAAAACTGCCGAGGATCTGACTGAATATCTCACGGATAAGAAAGTACGGGCAGCATATCTGCACTCAGATATTCATACACTTGAGCGGTCGGATGTTCTTGATAATCTCAGAAAAAATGAATTCGACGCGCTTATTGGAGTGAATCTTCTTCGTGAGGGATTGGATCTTCCTGAGGTGACGCTTGTGGCGATTCTTGATGCAGACAAGGAGGGGTTTCTCAGGTCGGAAACTGCACTTGTTCAAACTATGGGACGTGCAGCTCGAAATATTGGAGGGAAAGTCATTCTGTATGCAGATAGAAAAACCAAATCAATTGAAGCAGCTGTCTTAGAGATCGATCGACGTCGTGAGCAGCAAATCGCATACAACAAAAAACACAATATTGATCCAAAAACTATTTACAAACCTGTTCGTGAGAAGATTGTAGACAAACCGGAAGAAGACTTCATGGCGTTTGATAAACTTCGAAGTAACTTTGATATTATTGCACTTGAAAAGCTCGATATTGAATCAATGACTCCATATGATAAGAAAAAGATGGTGAAGAAGCTTTCACGAGAGATGAAACAGTATGCTGACGAGATGAACTTCGAAGCAGCGATACTCCTTCGAAACAAAATACGAGAACTTAAATGATAGAACGTATTGCCAGATTTAAATATGTGACCGAACGACGGCATTGATAGGGGTCGTTGCCAGATTAACAACTGTTACTTTTCTGTC